>JANXYA010000075.1 GCA_025350345.1 Gammaproteobacteria bacterium | reverse complement strand
CCGCCCAGGTTGTAGGCCGCCTCGATCAGCGTGTTGTCCAGGCTCTCCAGGCTCCCGACCAGCGGCACCACCATGAACAAGAGCGAGGTGTAGACCAGGCCGACGAGGATCGTCGCGTCGTGATAGAGCATTTCCACCGGCATTTTGGTCAGGCCCAGGTGCACCAGGAAGCTCGGCAGCACGCCGGACTCGCGCAGCAGGATCATCCACCCGAGCGTGCGCACCGTCTCGCTGACCCAGAAGGGGATCAGGCACACGACGAACAGCAGCGCGCTCATGCGGCCGCGCGCCAGCTTGGCGATCGTCCACGCGATGGGGAAGGCGACGAGCAGCGTGAGCGCGGTGGCCAGCGCCGAGAGGAGCGCGGTCCTCACGAACACGTGCCAGTAGAGCGGCTCCTGGAAGAAAGTCCGGAACTGGGCGAGGCTGGGGGCGTACTGGCGCGGCGCGACGCGCTCGCGCAAGGAGAGCACCGCCAGATCGACGTGCGGCAGGACGATCAGGCCGAACAGCCACAGGAGCACTGGCGCGAGCAGCAGCCCGATGGTCAGGCGGCGGTACCAGATCGCGCTCGTGCCCGGCTCAGGCATCGGCGGGAGCGGTGGCAAAGCAGGCCACGCGGTCCGGTTCGAAGCTGAAGTACACGCGCGCGCCCACCTGCAGGTCGGCGTAGGCACCGGTCTGGGGCAGCGCGATGCGGTACTCGAATCCGCTCCGTTGCTCCTTGAGCAGGATCGCCGAGTTCGCACCGTCGAAGAGCAGGCTGATCACTTCGCCCGCATGCACGGTCTGCCCGGGCGGCAGCTCCGCATTGCTGCGGCCCAGCGCGGTCGCTTCCGGCCGGATGAACGCATCGACGCCGGCGCCGAGCGCCAGCGTGCTGTGGCGGCGACCGCGGATCATCCAGCCGCTCGCCGTCTCGACATCGACGTACTCACCGTCGAGCGCCGAGACCTTGCCGCTCACGCGATTGTTGGCGCCGACGAACCCGGCCACGAAAGGAGTGGCCGGCGCGTAATAGAGCTCCTGCGGCGTGCCCAGCTGCTCGAAGCGCCCGCGGTTCATGACCCCGACGTGATCGGAGAGCACCAGCGCCTCGGACTGATCGTGCGTGATGTACACGAAGGTCGTGCCGAAGGCCGCCTGCAGCTGCTTGAGCTCGATCTTCATGTGCTCGCGCCGCTTCAGGTCCAGCGCGCCCAGCGGTTCATCGAGCAGGAGCAGCGTGGGCTCGAGCACCATGCTGCGCGCGATGGCGACGCGCTGGCGCTGGCCACCGGAGAGCTCATCGACCCGCTTGCCGCCGGCACCGCCCAGGCCCACCGTCTCGAGCATTGCATCGGCGCGGCGCTGGCGCTCGACGCGCCCCACGCCGCGGCGGGCCAGGCCGAAGGCCACGTTCTGGCGCACCGACATCATCGGGAACAGCGCGAGTTGCTGGAACACCATGTTGACCGGGCGCCGGTTGGGCGCCACGCCGGCCATGCTGCGCCCGCCGATGGCGATATCGCCGGAGTCGGGCTGGATGAAGCCGGCGATCATGCGCAGGAGCGTAGTCTTGCCGCAGCCCGAGGGACCGAGGATGGAGAAGAAGCTGCCGCGCTTCACGCTGAAGGAGAGCGTGTCGACGGCCAGGTGTTCACCGAACCGCTTGCTGACGGCGCGGGCCTCCAGGTCAAATGCGGCCGGGGCCCCCGCGCCCCGCGGTGCGTTCAATTGGCCGCCTTGATCTTGTCGAGGATGCCGCCCTCGATCTCTTCGAGCCCGGGAGGGATGGCCGGATACCATTTGATGTTCTTCAGGCCATCCGGAAAGCTCTCGTTGAACTGCGCCCGCAGGCGCGGGTCCATGTACTGCTCGGCGTCCTTGGCCGCCATGAAATTCCCGATCGACTTGGCGATCATCGCCGCGATCTGCGGACGCATCACGAAATTGATCCAGGCGTACACTCCCGCTTCGTTGCGACCACGCGCTGGCAGGGCGAAGGTGTCCAGCCACGCGACCGCGCCGGACTTCGGATTGATGTAGCGGATGTCGGGGTTCTCGCGGTTCAGGGACCAGCCGCCCGAATCCCACATCATCGCCGCCTCGATCTCCCCGGAACGCACGCCGTTGAGCAGCTGGTCCTTGTTGTCGTAGAAGAAGCGGAAGTTCGGCTTGCACTCGATCAGCGTCTTGCCGACCTTCTGCATCAGCGCGGTGTAGGCGGGGATGTTGCCATAGAGTGCAAACGGGTCCTGTCCCAGGGCGAGCGAGAAGGCCATCAGGGTCGGGCGCCGGAGGCGCACCGCCGTCCTGCCGCGCAGCGCCGGCCGGCACAAATCCATGTAGTCAGTGATCTTGGTGCGCTTGGAATTGAAAACCAGGCCCTCCGTGCCCCACACGTAGGGCAGAGCGTAGAGCTTGCCGTCGATGGTGGCGTTCTTGCGCACGGTCGCGAGCAGGTCGGGCAGGAACTGATCGAGCTTGACCTTCGACTCATCGATCGGCCTGTAGATCCGGAATTCCTGCTGCGCGCCGAGGAGCCGATCCTGCGAGGGCTGGGCGAGATCAAAGCCGGCCCCGCCCGTGGCGCGGAGCTTGGAGATGATCTCCTCGTTGTTCGAGAGGGTCACCTGGACCTGGATGCCCGTCTCCTTCTCGAACAGCGCCACGACGTCGGCGGGCACGTAGTCGGACCAGGTGATGATGCGCAGCACCTTGGCCTCATCCGCGCGCGCGCTTGCCGCCGGGCCCGGCGCGTTGCTGCCACCGCACGCCACCAGACATAGGAATGCTGCGCCGAGCAGGATGCGCGCCGGCCGCCAGGACATTGAACGATGCATCAGATTTCTCCGCCGGCGCGCCCATTCACGCCGCCGCCCGAGAATAGTTTTAATATCATGGCAGGGCAATAGCCGAGGATTTTGCACCATGACGATCGCCAAGCCTGGCTTTGACCTGGTCGGTCACCGCGGGGCGCGCGGGCTGTGGCCCGAGAACACACTGGCCGGATTCTCGCGCGCGCTGGCGCTGGGCGTGACGGCGATGGAATTCGATTGCCTCGTCACGCGGGATGGGGTAATCGTGGTCACCCACGACGCCCGCCTGAATCCAGACTGCACGCGCGATGCGCAGGGGCGGTTCCTCGAGGGTGTCGGCCCGCCGATCCTCGCGCTGAGCTACGAGGAATTGCAGAAGTTTGACGTCGGCCGGCTGCGGCCGGGGAGCGCCTATGCCGCGCGCTTCCCGAAGCAGCAGGCGGTGGATGGCCAGACCATTCCCCGTCTCACGGATGTGCTCGAGCTGATCAGGACCCAGGGAGGCGGGCGCGTGCGGGCCAGCGTGGAGGTGAAGATCTCACCGACGGAGCCTGACTGGACGCTGGCGCCGGAACCTTTCGTCCGCCTGCTGGCCGATGCGCTGCGCACCACCGGCACGGGCTCGCTCACCAACGTGCTGTGTTTCGACTGGCGAGTCCTCGCCACCGCGCGCGCGCAGATCCCGGAAGCCACGATCGTTGCATCGACCGACCAGCAATCCGGCAATGATACTGTGGGCCTTGGCGCCGCCGCTCCCTCACCCTGGCTCGGCGGCCTCGATCCCGAACAGTTCGCGCGTTCAGTCCCGCGCCTCGTCAAGGCGGCGGGTGCGGGAGTCTGGGCGCCCGACTACCTGGACGTCAGCGCTGACGAGGTCCGGGAGGCCCAGGCGATTGGCGTGCGCGTGGTGCCGTGGACCGTGAACGATCCGGCCGACATGCAGCGGCTCCTCGGCCTTGGCGTCGATGGCCTGATCAGCGATCGCCCGGACCTGCTGCGGGCCGTGCTGCAGGAGCAGGGCATGGCGTTGCCGCCGCGGCTATCGGCCTGAGATTTCAGGCCGCGGCGCGCTCGGCACGCGCTGCTGCGTGCCTCTCCACCCACGCGGCGTACTGATTCATCCAGGCCTGCAGGAACGACCGGCTTTCCGGCCCGATGCCACCAGCCGCGTCGAACAGCCCTTCCTTGGCATGGATGAAGGCCTCGGGCTGAGCGAGCGTCGGCACGTCCAGGTAGGCGAGGATATTGCGCAGATGCTGCTGCGCCAGGGCCGTGCCAATCGGTCCGACCGATGCGCCGATCACGCCGGCCGGTTTGCCCGCCCAGGCATTCTTGCCGTAGGGGCGCGAGGCGTGGTCGATCGCGTTCTTGAGCACTCCGGGAACCGAGCGGTTGTATTCCGGCGTGACAAACAGCAGGCCCTGGGCGCTTCCAATCTCCTGCTTCAGGCGCACGACCGCTGCCGCGGGACTCGCCTCCTCGTCCTGGTTGTACGGCGGCAGATCGCCGATGTCCAGGTACTTGAACGACAGGTTCGGCGGGGCGAGTTTCTCCAGCGCGTGCGCCAGCTTCCGATTTATGGAATCCCTGCGCAGGCTCCCGACCACCACTGCAATCTGAAACTGGTTCACTGCTGTCTCCTTGAGGTGTGTTATTGGGCCAGGCCGATCTGCTTCATGTAGGTCTGGTTGTCCCAGAACAGGTATTCCTCATCCATCGTGCCGTTCTTCCAGTGGCCGACCGTGCACATGGTGAGCTTGAAGGCCTTGCCGGTCGGTGGAATGCTCTTGCCTTCGCCGATGGGCATGGGCTGCGTGAAGGTTCCCTCCATCACGCCGATGACGCTGGTCCATTGCCCTTCGGCCACCCTGACGGGATGTTCCTGGATGCGGGTGTCCGGCGCGTACACGAACATGGCCTTCAGGTCGGCGATATGCCGCTCGATGCCATGGGTGACGTGACCGTCCGGCCAATGCACCGCGATGTCCGGGGAATGACTTTCCTTCAGGCGATCCCATTTCTGGTTGGTGAACACATCGAAGTCGAGCGTATCGAAGGTCGCGAGGTGCACCTTGGCGATCGCCTCCGCCTTCTTGTAGCGGGCCAGCTCGTTGCCGTCCGCGCGTGCCGGAGCGGCGCTCATGTACGCGAGCGCCACGACCGCGGCCAGGCCGCAGGTCTGTGCGAGGCGTGAAATCTGGCGGGTCATCGGCAGTCTCCTATGGATGTGCATGTGTTGGGCGCGTGAGGCGCGGCGAGGTGAGCTGTGGCGGCATGCCCCAGGTGTAGGAATCCATCGACAACACGCCGTGCACGATGCCGCCCGCGACGACGTCTGCGGCATCCGCCGGCTCGCTGGCCCCTGCGGCGATGAGCAGCGGCAGGAAATGATCCTCGGTCGGATGCGCGCGCGCGGCGTGGGGTGCCCCGGTCCGGTAGTGCTCGATGGCGCTGAGGTTGCCGTCCAGCACCTGTTGCTGAACCCACCCCGAAAATTCCCGCGCGTAGGCGGCTTCCTCCGTGGCGCTCGGGCGGAATTCGTGGAGGTTATGCGTCAGGCTCCCTGAGCCGACGATCATCACGCCGCGATCGCGCATGGGGCGCAGGGCTTGCCCTAAGCGCAGGGCGCCACTCGCGTCCAGATCGTGGGGCATCGAGACCTGGAAGACCGGCACGTTGGCGCGCGGCAACAGGAATCGAAGCGGCACCCAGGCGCCGTGATCCAGGCCGCGCCGCTCGTCAAGGCTCACCGCGAATCCCGCGCCGGCGAGGAGCCGTGCGGTCTCGGCGGCGAACGCGGGCGCGCCCGGGGCCGGGTACTGCAACCGATACAGGCTCGCCGGAAACCCGCCAAAGTCATGGATCGTCTCGGGCGCCACCGTGCTCATGACGCGAACGCCCTGGGTCTGCCAGTGCGCCGAGACCACCAGCACCGCGGCGAGGTCAGGGAGCCGCTCCCCAAGCGCGGTCAAAGCCGGGCCCAGCAGGCCGGGCTCGAGCGCAAAGGTGGGTGCGCCGTGGGAGACAAAGAGGACAGGAGCCTTGTTCATGGATCGCATTGTATTAGCGATAAGAACTGTGATAAAGGTGACTATATGATCTACACTGTCTCGAAAAACGAGACAAATGGCGCTCAATGGACAAAGTGCGGGAGATGTCGAGCTTCGTGGCGGTGGTGGATGCCGGCAGTTTCGTCGCCGCCGCCGAGGCCACGGGTGTGTCCAAGGCCGCTGTCTCCCGGCATGTCGCCGAGCTTGAACAGCGCCTCGGCACGCGGCTCCTGCAACGAACGACCCGCCGCCTGTCGGTGACTGCGGAAGGCGTGGCGTTCTACTCGCGCTGCAAGGAACTGCTCACGTCCATCGAGGAGGCGGAATCCGAGCTGAGCGCGACGGGCAGTGATGCGAGCGGGCAGATCCGCATCAATGCGCCACTGACCTTCGGCGTGCTGCACCTGGCCCCCCTGTGGGGACGCTTCATGGACCAGAACCCGCAGGTGTCCCTCGACGTGACGCTGGCCGATCGGGTGGTGGATCTCATCGAAGAGGGCTATGACCTCGCGGTCCGCATCAGCTCGATGACGAGCTCGACGCTGATCAGCCGCAAGCTCGCCGCGACGCGCCTCTACCTGTGCGCCTCGCCGGCGTATCTCGAGCAGCACGGAGTTCCGCGGCACCCCCATGAGCTCATCGCGCATCGCGTGATCTCCTACTCCTACCTCATGATGCGCGATGAATGGCAGTTCACCGGTCCGCAAGGCGCCCAGAGCGTCCGCGTCCGTGCCTGCATGCACACCAACAACGGCG
>JANXYA010000014.1 GCA_025350345.1 Gammaproteobacteria bacterium | reverse complement strand
GGCTTTAGCCCCGATCACGTCAAATGTAGACAAACTACGTTAGTGCAAGCGGATCGCCTTGTGCAACAGCCCGTCGATGAAAGCTGGCAGCCTGCTTCGGCCATCCAGATGTAGTAAAGTTACGTGAAGCTTGTACTGGCCCTGGATCGGGGGAATGAGCCCTTCCTGCCCCGAGGGCGCCACCGACTGGGAGTTGCGCGCCCGCAGGATCACGCTCGACACCGCGACCATGCGCGGGGTGGGGCGCAGCACGCAGGTTGTGTTCAAGGGCCTGCCCATCCTGTACCTGCCATGGATCTCCTTCCCGCTGAGCAGTGCACGCCAGTCCGGGCTCCTGTTCCCGATGCTCGGCAGCTCCTCGCGGAGCGGTGCGACCCTGGCGGTGCCCTGGTACTGGAACATCGCTCCCAACCAGGACCTGACCGCGACGCCGACCCTGTACGCGCGCCGGGGCCTCAACCTCGGTGGGGAATACCGGCTGCTGACGCCATCGGGTACCGGCACGCTGCGCGCCGACTATCTGCACAACGACCGGCTGGCGCAGCTGAACCGCAGCTGGCTGCGGCTGGACTCCAGCGCGCAGTTCGCCGAGCGCTGGCGCGCACAAATCGAGGCGCAGCGCGTGAGCGACACGCATTATTTCGAGGATTTCGCCGACGGTCCGCAGGCCACGAGCACCATATTTCTGCCGCGGGCGCTGCACCTGGGCACGCGCGGGGATATCTGGCAGCTGCAGGCGCACCTGGAGCAATTCCAGACGCTCGATGATCAGCTCGCCGCGAGCGACCGGCCCTACGCCGAGCTGCCGCGGCTGACGGCCACCGCGCACTGGCTGGGCACCTCCGGTTTCGGCAGTGACCTGGACAGCGAGCTGACCGATTTTCATCGCGATACCGGCCCGACCGGCTGGCGCGGCCACGTGCAGCCGGGCCTGAGCTACGATTTCACGCGGCCGGGTTTCTACCTTCGGCCGCGCGTCAGCTACGACCTGACGGCCTATCGGCTGAACGATGCCCCTGGGGCCGCGAGCACGCCGAGCCGCAGCCTGCCGATCGTGACCCTGGACAGTGCCGTGGCGCTGGAACGAACCACCGGGCGAACCGGTGACCGGCTGATCACGCTCGAGCCCAGGATCAACTACGTCTATATCCCGTACCGTGACCAGTCGGCGCTGCCGCTGTTCGATACCGGACTGCCCGATCCCAATTTCGTCGCGCTGTTCCGCGCCAATCGCTATGCGGGCCTGGACCGGATCGGCGATGCCAATAACCTGACCCTGGGGCTAACCGGGCGCATGCTGCAGGCGCAGACCGGCCAGCAGTACCTGAGCGCGACACTGGGCCAGGCCCTGCACTTTACCGAGCCGCGCGTGCTACTGCCGGGCGAGACGCCCGATACGCGCAAACGCTCCGACCTGCTCGCCAATGTCGACCTCACCGCATACCGCAACTGGAATCTGCATTACGACCTGGCCTGGAATCCGGATGTGTCGCGCACCGAGAAATCGCTCCTCAGCCTGCAGTATCTGCCGGCCGGCAATCAGGTCGTGAACTTGGGGTATCGGTTCACGCGCGGCACCGTGGCGCAGGCCGAAGCCGCGGCCGCCTGGCCGGTCGGCCGGCACTGGGACCTGTACGGGCGCAACGTCTATTCATTTCTCGACCACCGCGCCATCGAAAGCTTTGCGGGGCTCCAGTACCGGGCAAACTGCTGGGGCCTGCGCCTGGTGGTGCGCGACTCGGTCAGCAATCGCGCCGGCACCCGCGACACCGGCTGGTACCTGCAACTGGAACTCAGGGGCCTTTCCAATGTCGGATCTGGTGCCGACTCTTTCCTGCAGGGTTCGATTCAGGGATACTCGCCACGATGAAATTCCCCATTTTGCCGAGCCTGCTGCTCGTGGCGCTGGCCTGGGGCGCGCTCCCGGCGCGTGCCACCGACACCCCCGCGCCGCGCGCGCACACCAGCCGCGGCACGCCGCTGGAGCGCGTGGTTGCCGTGGTCAACGACGGCGTGGTGCTGGAAAGCGAGCTCAACTCCCAGATCGACGAAGTCAGCCGGCGCCTGCGCGCGCAGAACGTGGCGCTGCCGCCCGACAACGTGATTCGCGAGCAGGTGCTCGAGCGTCTGGTGCTCGAGGAAGTGCAGGCGCAGCATGCCGACCATGCCGGCATCGTCGTCTCCGACGAGCAGGTCAACGCCGCGCTCCAGGACATTGCGGTGCGCAACCAGGTGAGCTTCGATAAATTGCCCGAGAAGCTGGCCGCCGAGGGCATCGTCTACGCCGACTACCGCAAGAGTCTGCGCCGCGAGATCCAGCGGCAGATGCTGCGCTCGCGCGACGTCGTTCAGCGCATCAACATTTCGCCGCGTGAGCTCGATCAGTACATGGAGCGGCAGAAAGGCACGGCCTCGGGCAACAGCGAATACAACGTCGCGCACATCCTGGTCGCCATCCCGCAGGATGCCAACCCGGCGCAGCTCGCCACGGCGCGGCAGAAGGCCGAGGACATCGCCGCGCGCGCCGCTAAGGGCGAGGCCTTCGATCAGCTGGCGGTCAGCTTCTCGGACAGCCAGACCGCGCTCGAGGGCGGCGCGCTCGGCTGGCTCAAGGGCCCATCGCTCCCTACCTTCCTTGCCGAGGTCGTGCCGCGCATGAAACCCGGCCAGATCAGTGGCGTGCTGCAGACCGGGAGCGGCTTCCACCTGGTCAAGCTCAATGACGTGCGCGCCGGCACTGGCCCACAGATCATCAAGCAGACGCACCTGCGGCACATCCTGCTCAAGACCACCGAAGTCCAGGACGACGCCATCGTGCGGCAGAAGCTGGTCGATATGCGCGCGCAGATTCTCGCCGGCGCCGATTTTGCCGTGCTCGCCAAGACCAGCTCGGCCGATCCGGGTTCGGCCATCGAGGGCGGCGATCTGGGCTGGACCACGCTCGAGACTTTTGTCCCGGAGTTTTCCAAACGCGCGGCAGCACTCAAGGACAACGAAATCAGCGAGCCGTTCA
>JANXYA010000404.1 GCA_025350345.1 Gammaproteobacteria bacterium | reverse complement strand
CAGGGTTCGCTGCGCGCGCCAGGATCGGACCGGCCGAGGCCGCCGCCCTGCGCGCGGCGGCGGCCGCCGACCATGTCGGCTTCTGGGCCGATCTGGCGCGCCGCTCGCTCCAGTGGCACCGCCCGTTCACGGTCGCGCTCGATGATTCGAAGGCGCCGAACTACCGCTGGTTCACCGACGGGGAGCTGAACGTCGCCTGGAATTGCCTGGATGTGCACCTCGCGCGCCGCGCGGACCAGGCCGCGATCGTCTTCGAGGGCGAGGCCGGCGAGGTGCGCCGCTTTTCCTACCGCGAGCTGCACGCCGAGGTCTGCCGCCTCGCCAACGGCCTCAAGGCGCTCAAGGTGGGCCACGGCGATCGCGTCGTGATCTACATGCCAATGGTGCCGGAGGCCGTCATTGCGATGCTGGCCTGCGCGCGCATCGGGGCGGTGCACTCCGTGGTGTTCGGCGGCTTCTCCTACAATTCGATCCGCGATCGGGTCGAGGACGCGGGCGCGCGGCTGGTGATCACGGCCGACGGTGGCCGCCGCGGCGGCGGCATCGTCGAACTCAAGGCGGCGGTCGACAAGGCGCTCGAAGGGGCCTGCCCGACCATCGAGCACGTGCTGGTGTTCAAGTGCAGTGGCACGACGGTGACGATGCGGCCGGGGCGCGACCTGTGGTGGCATGAGCTCCTGGAGGGTCTCCCGGCGAGCTGCGATCCGGTCTGGGTCGGGGCCGAGCATCCGCTGTTCCTGCTCTACACCTCGGGCTCGACGGGGAAACCCAAGGGCATCCAGCACTCGAGCGCCGGCTACCTGCTGAACGCGAAGCTCACGAGCGAATGGGTGTTTGACCTGCGCGACGGCGACGTGTTCTGGTGCACGGCCGACATCGGTTGGGTCACGGGCCACAGTTACGTGGCCTACGGGCCCCTGGCCGCGGGCGCCACGATGGTCATGTACGAAGGGGCGCCGATGGTGCCGGACGGCGGCCGGTTCTGGCGCATCTGCCAGGATCACCAGGTCACGGTGTTCTACACGGCGCCGACCGCGATCCGCGCGCTGAAGAAACTCGGTGATGACCTGCCGGCGAAATACGATCTGTCGCGGTTGCGGCTGCTGGGCTCGGTGGGCGAGCCGATCAACCCGGAAGCCTGGATGTGGTACCACCGCGTGATCGGCGGCGGACGCTGCCCGATCGTCGATACCTGGTGGCAGACCGAGACCGGCGCCATCATGATCGCGCCGCTCCCCGGGGTGACGACGACCAAGCCGGGCTCCTGCACGCAGCCCCTGCCGGGAATCGACGCCATCATCGTCGACGATCACGGCGATCCGGTGACCCAGCCCGATGCGGGCGGGTACCTGGTGATCCGCAAGCCCTGGCCCTCAATGCTGCGCACCATCTGGGGCGACAACGAGCGTTACCTGGGCACCTACTGGGAGCGATTCCAGAATCGCTATTACGTCGCCGGGGACAGCGCCCATCGCGATGCCGACGGCTGCTTCTGGATCATGGGCCGGATCGATGACGTCCTGAAGGTCTCGGGGCACCGGCTCGGCACCATGGAGATCGAGTCCGCCCTGGTCGCGAACCCGCTCGTCGCCGAAGCGGCGGTGGTGGGCAAGTCCGACGAGATCAAGGGCGAATCGGTGTTCGCCTACGTCGTGCTGCGGGGCGCCCGGCCAACAGGGGACACCAGCGCGCTCGTGAAGGAGCTGCGCAACTGGGTGGGCGAGCAGCTGGGCCCGATCGCCAAGCCCGACAACATCCGCTTCGCCGACAGCCTGCCCAAGACGCGCTCCGGCAAGATCATGCGACGGCTCCTGCGCGCGATTGCCAACGGGCAGGCCATCACCCAGGATGTGTCGACACTCGAGAATCCGGGCATTGTCGAGCAGCTGCGCGGCAGCGGCGCGCCCTGAAGGGGCCAGAAGCGCATGCCTGATCAGCGACAGTTCCGGAACACGATGGGCCTGTTCGCCACCGGTGTGGCGGTCATCGCCGTGCCGGCGGGCGAAGAGGTGCAGGCCATGACGGCCAATGCCGTCAGCTCCGTGTCGCTCGATCCGCTGTTGCTGCTGTTCTGCCCGGCCAAGAAGTCGCACCTGTCACAGCACCTGGCGCCGGCGGTGCCCTTCAGCGTCAACCTGCTGAGCGCCGACCAGGTCGCGATCTCGACCTACTTCGCCGGCGCCTGGCGCGAGCCGGTGCCGCCGCCGTTCCGGTTCGTGCGCGTCGGGGCGACCCCGAAGCTGGCAGGCTGCCTGGCCTCGCTGATCTGCTCGGTGCGCGGCATCGTGGATGGGGGCGATCACTGGGTGGTGGTCGGAACCGTGCACGAGCTGCAGCAGGGTGTCGGCCCGGACGAGCCGCTGCTGTTCTACCGGGGGCGCTACGGGCGGCTCGATCTCAGCGCCGCCGGCGTGGCGCCGGACCTGGCAGCCGTCACCGATGAACCGGTGCATACCCATTACGACACCTAGTCGTAGTGATGGCACGCGTTCACGAATCAGGCCAGCGCTTTCCCCGCGTGCGCTCCGGCGCGCGTGGCCTCGTGGCCGTGCTGCTGGTGCTCACGGCCGCCTGCCGGGCGCCGCCCCCGGCGCAGGGCCCAGGCGGGGCGCCAGCCAGGGCCGCCAGGCCGCCCGGCGCCACCGAATACCGGATCGATGCCGAAGGCTCGCAGCTCTGGCTGTACGTGCACGCGGCCGGACCCATGATCAAGCTGGGCCACAGTCACGTGATCAGCACCCACGCCCTGCGCGGCTCGGTGTGGGTACCGGCCCAGCCCGACCATTCGACCTGCGAATTCGAACTCCCGGTCGCCGCTTTCGAGATCGACGATCCAAAGGAGCGCAGTGCCGCCGGGGGTGAATTCGCCGAGCCGCTGGACGAAGCCGCCCGGGCGGGCACGCGCGAGCACATGCTCGGTGAGCGCCAGCTCGACGCCGCGCACTACCCGCTGCTGACGCTGCTTTGCCAGCAGGTCAGCGTGCGCCCGGACGGACTCCTGCTGCAGCTCACCGTGTCCGTGCGCGACCATGACGCGCGGCTCGCGGTGCCGGTGCACTGGCAGCGCGACGGCTGCACGCTGCAGGCGAGCGGCGAATTCACATTCAAGCAGAGCGATCTGGGCATCGAGCCCTTCAGCCTGATGCTGGGCGTACTGCGTGTCGACGACGAGATCCGCGCACGCTTCGAGCTGGTGCTGCATTGCCGGCCGGTGCCGACTGGCTAGGGCCTGTCACCAGGCCCTTTTTGATCAGGCCTCGCCTTCCATCAGCAGCAGCAGCGTGCCTTCCGGCGCCTCGAGCAGCGCGTTGGCGCGTCGGTCGAGACCGGGCGGCAGATCCTCCGTGCCGTGGACGCCGAGCGCGGCGAGCCGTTCGAGACGCTCGGGCATTTGCGGGTCGGTGAACAGCAGCACGCTCGCTTCGAGCGCGCGCGGTGGATGGAGCGATAGCGTCAGGGTATCGCTGGTGAGCGCGAGCTGCGCGAAAGGATCGTCGGGCGTCTCCAGGGCGATGAAGCCCGCGTGTTCCCAGAACGCGCGCACCGAATCGGTGTCCAGGGTCGGGGTGCTGCAGGCATTGAACCAGCCGCACAGCGAGGGCGCGTGGTCGCGCCGCGGCGGCGAAAAAGTGCGTGCCTCGAGCAGGGCGATGCCGAGGCCAGCCGGATCATGCAGCTGCAGTTCGTGGAAATCCTCCTCCCCCAGGCGCGTGTAATGGGGCTCGAAGCCTGCGGCGCGCAGCTCGTGCAGGTGCTGCGCCAGTTCGGGCCGGACGAAGCTCAGGAGCGGTGCCGGCCCGGGGCGCTGGTGCAGCCCGATGCACAGGCGCCCGTCGCTCAGCACGCCATAAGGGTGGGGCCAGGTGTCGCCAGTGGTGAGTTGCGTGAAGCCCAGCCGTTCGTAAAAGCTGACCGAGGCGGCGATATCCCTGGTGGCGAGGCTCACCTCCAGGAAGCGGCCGAACATGCTCAACCCGCCGGTCCGGCGTGCGCGAGTACCAGGGCGCACAGGGCCTGTGCATGATCGCCGCGATCGTTGAGCGCGGGCACGTACTGGAACTGCTCCCCGCCGGCGTGCAGGAAGATCTCGCGGCCGCCGAGCGCGATCTCTTCCAGCGTCTCGAGGCAGTCGACGGCGAAGCCCGGACAGATGACCGTCAGCGTGCGCAAGTTCCGCCCGGGCAGATCGGCCAGCACGCGCTCGGTCGCAGGCGTGAGCCAGCGCGCCTTGCCGAAGCGCGACTGGAAGCTCAAGGACCACTCGCTGGCCGGCAACTCCAGCTTGTCGGCCAGCCGCCGCGCCGTCTCCTGGCATTGGGCTTCGTAGGCATCGCCGCGCTGCACGCAGCGCAGCGGAATGCCGTGGAAGGACATCAGCAGGTGCGCGGTGCGACCGTGCTGCTGCCAGTGTTCGCGCAGGCTGTTGGCGAGCGCGTTGATGTAGCGCTCGTCGTCAAAGTAGTTGCCAATGAAATGCAGCGCGGGCAGGACGCGCCAGTCGCTCAGGGCCGCCGCGACCTGGTCGTACACCGGCCCGGTGGTGGTACCGCTCCCCTGCGGGTACAGCGGCAGCACGACGATCTCTTCGGCGCCGGCGGCGCGCAGGCTCTGCAGGGCATCGCGCACCTGCGGCTCGGAGTACAGGAAGGCGCTCTCGATCGCCACCATGCCCGGCAGCTTCGCGTCCAGCTCGGCTTCGAGCGCCGTGCGGAGCCGGCGCGAGTAGACCGCCAGGGGCGAACCGTCGTCCATCCAGACCGAGCGGTACTTGCGCGCGCTGCGCGGTGCGCGCAGCGGCAGGACCAGTCCGCGCAGCAGCGGCAGCCACAGCCAGCGCGGCAGCTCGACGACCCGCCGGTCGCGCAGGAACCGCCAGAGGAACCGGCCGACTTCGCGCGCGTGGGGCGCATCGGGCGTCCCGGTGTTGACTGTCAGTACGCCGAGCATGGGCTAATGGCCCCCCAAGATGGGCGCAACGCCCGCGATGCACAGGTACTTCAGCTCGGTGTAGTCGAGGATGCCGTGACGGGATCCCTCGCGACCGAAGCCGGACTGCTTCACCCCGCCGAACGGCGCCACCTCCGTGGAGATCAGGCCGGTGTTCAGGCCGACGATGCCGTACTCGAGCGCCTCGGCCACGCGCCAGGCACGCGCCAGGTCGCGCGTATAGAGATAGGAGGCCAGGCCGAACTCCGTGTCGTTGGCCAGGCGCACGGCCTCGGCCTCGTCGCGGAAGCGGAACAGGGGCGCGACCGGGCCGAAGGTCTCCTCGCGCGCGAATTTCATGGCGCTCGTGGCTTCGGTCACGATCGTCGCCTCGAAGAAGGTGCCGCCCAGGGCGTGGGGCTTCCCGCCCAGCGTGATCTTCCCGCCCTTGGCGCGGGCATCGGCGATGTGCTCCTGCACCTTGGCGAGCGCGGCGGCGTCGATGAGCGGTCCCAGGTCGGTCGGCCCCTTCAGTCCATCGCCGACTTTCAGTGCGCTGACCGCCTTGCGCAGCCGCGCCTCGAACTCCTCGTACACCTCCTGCTGCACGAGCAGGCGATTGGCGCAGACGCAGGTCTGGCCGGTGTTGCGGTACTTGCTGGCGAGCGCGCCCTGGACCGCCGCATCGAGATCGGCGTCGGCGAACACGATGAAAGGCGCGTTGCCCCCCAGTTCCATCGACAGCTTCTTCAGGGTAGGCGCGCTCTGCGCCATCAGCACCCGGCCCACTTCGGTCGAGCCCGTGAAGGTGAGCTTGCGCACCAGGGGGTGGCTGGTCAGCTCGGCGCCAATCTCGCGTGCGCCGCCGGTGATGACATTGAAGACGCCGGCCGGGACGCCCGCGCGGACGGCGAGCTCGGCCATGGCCAGCGCCGACAGGGGCGTCTGGCCCGCCGGCTTGACGATGAACGTGCAGCCGGCGGCGAGCGCCGGCGCGGCCTTGCGGGCGATCATCGCGGAGGGAAAATTCCACGGCGTGATCGCGGCGACCACGCCGACGGGCTGGCGCAGCACCAGGATTCGCTTGTCCGCCTGGTGACCCGGGACGATCTCGCCGTAGACGCGGCGCGCTTCCTCGGCAAACCACTCGATGTAGGCGGCGGCATAGGCGATCTCGCCCATGGCCTCGGCCAGCGGCTTGCCCTGCTCGGCGGTCATCAGGGTCGCCAGGTCCTGCTGGTTGGCCATCATCAGGTCGAACCAGCGGCGCAGGATGATCGAGCGCTGCTTCGCGGTCTGCGCGGCCCAGGCCGGAAAGGCCGCCGCCGCCGCCTCGATGGCGCCTCGCGTGGCCGCTGCGTCAAGTTGCGGCACGGTGCCGAGCCTCGCACCGGTGGCGGGGTTGGTGACGGGCAGGGTGCGATTGTCCGCCGCATCGAGCCAGCGGCCGCCGACATAGCATTGGCTGCGCAACAGCGTTGGATCTGTCAGTTGCATAAACCGTTCAACCTATGTGCTGCCTGAGAAAATCCTGCGTGCGCTGCCAGGCGAGCGCCGCGCTCGGTGCATCGAAAGCGGCGCGCGCGCTGCAGTTGAAGCCGTGATCGGCAGGATAAAGATGATAGCTGCCTTCCGGGTAGGCTGCGCGCACGCGCTCGAGCTGCGCCGCCGGGATCGATGCGTCGCGCTCGCCGAAGTGAAACAGCATGGGACAGGCCGGCACGCGCTCGAGCTTCTCCCACAGGCGGCTGGCGTAATAACCCACCGCCGCGTGCACGGGCAGCGTGCCGGCGCCGATCCAGGCCTGTTGTCCGCCCCAGCAGTAGCCCACCAGCGCCACGCGCCCGGCATGGCGTACGACATTGACGGCGGCCAGGATGTCGAGCATGGCCTTCGCGCTATCGAGCTGCAGCATGTAGCCGCGCGCCCGCTCGATTTCCTGCGGGCCGTAGCCGAGCTCGAGATTGCGAGCGATGCGATCGTAGAGCGCGGGGGCCATGGTCAGGTACCCGGCGGCCGCAAACTGCTCGGCCACCGAGCGGATGTGTTCATTGACGCCGAAGATTTCCTGCAGGACGACCACCGCACCGCGCGGCGTGCCCGTGGCGGGCGCCAGATAGGCGGCGAACTGGTGCCCATCGCGTGCCATCAGGGTCTCCCAGCGCGCGCTCGCCTGCGATTTCATCAGCGCCCCAGCCAGGCGTCGGCCTCGATCTCCACCAGCATTTCCGGGGCAATCAGGCGGCTGACCTCCACCATGGAGGTGGCCGGGCGGATCGCACCGAACACCGCGCCGTGCGCGCGCCCGATCGTCTCCCAGTCGGCGATGTTGAGGACGTAGATGCGCGTGCGCACCACCTGCGCGAGCGTGGCACCGGCCCTGGCCAGCGCCGCCTCGATGTTGCTCAAGGTCTGCCGGGTCTGTGCGCCCGCGTCATGGACGCCGACGATCTGCCCGTCGGCGCCGGTCGCGGTGGTGCCCGAGACGTGCACGTACTCACCGGCCCGCACCGCGCGCGAGTAACCGACGATCGGTTCCCAGGCGGTGCCGGAGCTGATGTTCTGGCGCGGCATCAGGCCCGCTCGACGATCGCCGTCACGCCCATGCCGCCGGCCGTG
>JANXYA010000396.1 GCA_025350345.1 Gammaproteobacteria bacterium | reverse complement strand
CCGCTGATCTTCGACCTGCAGGCCTATTTCTTTTATGAAGGCCCGGCGGCGAAAGTGGCCTGGAACGGCGGTTTCGATGCCTGGACCACGCCTGGCCTGGTGGGCGCGCGCGTGGGCCAGACCAACCTGTGGATGGCGCGGCTGCCCATGCCGGCCGCCAGCCGCGCCGAATATAAGATCCTGCTGGACGACGCCACCGGCGTGCCGGACTCGGCCAACCCGCGCACCCAGGCCGACAACCCGGCGGACACCCACAGCCTGCTGGTGATGCCGGGCTTCAGCGTCAGCGACGAGGGCCAGCGGCGGGCCGCCCTGGGGTGAGCGCACGAACACAAACAGCGAGGCGTTGGCCGGCACCTGCCCCGCCAGCGACGCGGCGAGCTCCACTTGCAGGTGAATGGCCGTAGCCGGATCGGGCCGGAGCTGGGCGATCTGGACGTCGATGGCGGCGATCTGCTTGTCGAGAGCCTCCATCACCGCGGGCGGCGGCGCCAGGTCACGCAGACTCGCGAAGCGCGCGCGGGCGTTCGGCAGATCCCCGGCATTGAGCAGCGCGATGCCGGTGTAAAACAGTGCCTGGGGTGAATGCGGATCGAGCTGCAGCGCGCGATTGAACAGCTCAGCGGCCTGCGGCGTCTCGCTGCCCCCGCTCTGGAACAGGATTGTTTCGCCCAGGCCGCTCAGGGCCGCGGCGCTTCGGCCGTGGGCCAGGTGGTCCGCGTGCTGAAAGCTGCGGCGCGCCAGCGGCCACTGTTCAATCTTCAGGTAGGCCTGGCCCAGGTTGAGCCAGCCCTGCAGCTCCTCGGGATGCTGCACGGTGATCGCGATGAGCGGTTCGATGGATTGGCTGTCCGCAGCCGGCACGGCATTCCAGGGATAGTGGCTCCACAACTGATAGAGAAAGCCTGAGGCGAGAACAATCAGCACGCAGACCAGGGCCCCGGTGCGGCGCTCGGCGGGAGCCGACGCGCGTCCAGCGCGCAGCAATGGCCAGGCCAGGAACAGCCCCGCGCCCGCGGCACACAGCGCCGCCCAGAGGATGAAACCGGTCATGCCGCAGGCGTGCTGCCGGGCTCGTCGTCGTCCGTGATGGGCAGGCTGGCACGCTTGCGCATCACCCTGACGGCGATGCCGAAGCCGGCGAGCAGCATCAGGCCGGGCGCGCCCCACAGCCAGGCGTTGTGCCAGTTCATGCGCGGACGGAACAGGATGAATTCGCCATAGCGGGCGACGAGGAAGCTGCGAATCTCCTCGTCACTCTTTCCCGCCAGCAGCATGTCGTGAATCTCGAGGCGCAGGTCGGCGGCCAGGTTCACGTTGGAATCGGCCAGCGCCTCGTTCTGGCATTGCACGCAGCGCAGCTCGTGCGTGAGGCCCAGATAGCGCTGCTGCATCACAGGATCGGGCAGCGGGGGCGTGTTGTCGACGGCGAACAGTGGCGCGGTCCACACGGCCGCGCAGAGCGCAGCCAGGGCCGCCAGTTGCTTAGTCCGGTTCATGCGCCCGCCTTGGCACTCGCCGGCGTGCCCGCCGCCAGGTGCGGCAGAAAACGGCTGTTCCAGACGTCTATCGTCATAGCCCCAATTAGTTTCTCCACAACGATGCCCTGCGGGTTCACCAGGAAGCTCTCCGGCGCGCCGTACACGCCCCAATCGATGGCCGCCCGGCCGTCGTGATCGGTGGCGACCAATTCGTAAGGGTTACCGAGCTGCGAGAGCCAGGCCGTCGCCGCGGAGTCCTCGTCCTTCCAGTCGATGCCGATGATGGGCACCCTCCCCTCGGCCTTGATCTGCAGCAGCGTATCGTGCTCGGCGAGGCATTCGTGGCACCAGGTGCCCCACACGTTCACGAGATGCCAGCCGCCAAGCAGCGCAGAATTTTCCAGCAGTGCCGTGCTATCGGCCAGCTGCGGCAGCCTGAACTGCGGCGCCGCCTTGCCCAGGAGTGGCGAGACGATTTCCTTCGAACCATTCTTGGGCGCGTTGTAGATGCCGAAGGCCAGCACGATCAAGAGCAGCGCAAAGATACCCAGCGGCAGCAGGAAGCGCTTCATGGCTTGACCTGCTGACCGCCTTCGACCATCGCGGCGAATTTGTAACGCCGGTCGAACAGCGTGGTCAGCCCGCCGAGCGCCATGATCGCCGCTCCCAGCCAGATGAAGCGGATCATCGGCCGGTACTGCAAGCGCAGGCTCCAGGAATCGTTGCCCACGTCCTCACCGAGCGCCGCCAGCAGGTCGCGGTTCCATTTCGCGGCAATCGCCGCCTCGGTCATGATCGATCCCTGGACGAAATAATGGCGCTTCTCGGGGCTGAGTTCGGCGACGACCTGGCCGTTGCGGAACGCGGTCACGTGGCCGCGGAACCCATCGAAGTTCGGGCCCTCGATGTTCTCCCCGCCGTTATAGCGGAACACGTAGTCGCCCACCTGGTGGCTGGCGCCACGCGCCAGCGCCACGTCCAGCTCGATCGTATTGGATTTTACGAAGGTGATGCCCAGCACGAAACACCCGAGGCCGATGTGCGCGATGGTCATCCCGAGCACGCTGGCCGGCAGCGTCAGGCGCCGCCGCAGGCGATCGATGGGATCGATGAGTGAAGACAGGATGATCCAGAAGCCGACCACCGCCCCGATGGGTGTCAGCAGGCTCGCGCCGCCGTAGAAGCCGTAGGTGATCGCAAGGCCGATCAGCAGCGCCGCGGTGAGCGCGCCCAGTATGCGGCGCTTGGATTCCCCGAGCCCACCGCGCCGCCAGCGCGAATGGATGCCGATGGACACCAGCATGACCAGCGGCAGCGTGGGCACGAGGAAACTCGGATTGAAATAGGGCGGGCCCACCGACAGCGTGCCGAGGTGGAGCGTGTCGGCGATCAGGGGCGCCAGCGTGCCGCCAAAGACGACGGCGGCGGCCACGACCAGCAGGATGTTGTTGAACAGCAGGAAGGATTCACGCGAGACGATTTCGAAGCCAGCCGACGACCCCAGCTTCGGCGCACGCCAGGCGAACAGCGTGAGCGCGCCGCCGATCATCAGCGCCAGGAAACTGAGGATGAAGATGCCGCGCGCCGGGTCCGAGGCAAAGGAATGCACGGACACCAGCACGCCGGAGCGCACCAGGAAAGTGCCCAGCAGGCTGAGCGAAAACACGCCCACGGACAGCAGCAGCGTCCAGCTCTTGAACAGTCCGCGCTTGTCGGTGACCGCGAGTGAGTGAATGAGAGCCGTGCCCACCAGCCAGGGCATGAAGGAGGCGTTCTCGACCGGATCCCAGAACCACCAGCCGCCCCAGCCGAGCTCGTAATAGGCCCACCAGCTGCCAAGCGCGATGCCGCAGCTCAGGAAGGCCCAGGCGATGATGGTCCAGGGCCGCTGCCAGCGCGCCCAGGCTGTGTCGGTCCGCCCTTCCAGCATGGCAGCGCAGGCGAAGGCGAAGCTGACGGCCATGCCGACGTAACCGGTGTACAGGATCGGCGGATGGATCGCCATCGCGAAGTCCTGCAGCAGCGGGTTCAGGTCGTTCCCGTCCACGGCCGCCGGAACCAGGCGCTCGAAGGGGCTCGAGGTGGAGAGCAGGAACAGCAGGAAACCGAAGCTGACCACGCCCAGGACGCCGAGTACGCGGGCCGCGTAGGCCCGCGGCAGATGATCGGAGCGCAGCGCCACAGCCACCGTCCACAAGCCGAGCACGCAGATCCACAACAGGAGCGAGCCTTCGTGCGCGCCCCACAGTGCAGAGATGCGATAGAACAAGGGCAATGCCGAGTTGGAATGTTCCGCGACGTACTTGACCGAAAAATCGTTTACGACGAAGGCGTGCACCAGCGTGCCGGTGCCGAGGGCGAGGAACAGGAACTGACCGGCGACCGCCGATGGCACCACCGCCAGCCAGCGCTCGCGCTTGAGCGCCGCCCCGGCAAGTCCGAAGAAGGCCTGCGCGGCGCTGAGAAGCAGCGCCAGGATCATCGCAAAATGGCCGATTTCGATTAGCATCAGTTGGACGCTCCTGACTTCAGAGCCGCAGCCGCCTGCCCCTGCTTCAGGGAGCGGGCCACCTCGGGCGGCATGTATTTCTCATCATGCTTGGCGAGCACTTCATCTGCCACGAAAGTCCCCTGCGCGTCGAGGCGCCCCAGGGCGACGACGCCCGCCCCTTCCTTGAACAGATCCGGCAGCACCTTGTCGTACCTGACCGGCACGTCGTGCGCGAAATCGGTGACCACGAATCTCACGTCCAGCGAGCCCGCCGCGCGCTGCACGCTGCCCTTGACCACCATGCCGCCGAGGCGAAAGTGCTCGCCGGGCCTGACCTGGCCGGCGGCGACCTTGCTGGGATCGAAATAGAACATGACGTTTTCGCGGAACGCCCGCAACGCGAGCGCACCGGCGAGCCCGACGCCCGCGATGATCACGGCGACGAGCGTCATGCGCCGCTGGCGGGCAGTCATGACCGGCCCTGCGGCGCAGCGGCGCTCTGCGCGCGGCGTAGCGCATCCATCCGCGCGCGCTGCGCGCTGCGTTGGGCAAAGGTCACGTTCAGCACCAGCACCAGGAGCGTCAGCAGGTAGGAGGGCCAGACGTACGGCCAATACCCGCCCATGGCCAGCCAATGCATCATGACGGCGCTCCCAGCAGTTCGGCGATCCAGCGTGCATTGCGCTCGCGCCGCAGCACCTCACCGCGTGCGCGCACCAGCACGATCGCGGCGAAGTAGAGCACGAAGGCGAGCATCGCCAGCAGCAGAGGTACCAGCATGCTCGGCGGCATCGAGGGCTTGCCGAACTTGAGCAGCGTGTGCCCCTGGTGGAGGGAATTCCACCAGTCCACCGAGTAGTGAATGATGGGGAGATTAATGACCCCGACGAGCGCCAGCACGGCACTCGCCCGATCGGCCCGCGCCGTATCATCGATGGCGCCGCGCAGGCCCATGTAGCCCAGGTACAGGAACAGCATCACCAGCTCGCTGGTCAGGCGCGGATCCCACTGCCAGTAGGTGCC
This sequence comes from Gammaproteobacteria bacterium, assembly GCA_025350345.1. Classification (GTDB taxonomy): domain Bacteria; phylum Pseudomonadota; class Gammaproteobacteria; order Steroidobacterales; family Steroidobacteraceae; genus FEN-1191. The sequence goes on along the minus strand of JANXYA010000396.1, from coordinate 1,704 downwards.
CCACATCGGCCGTCCCCACAGGCTCCCGGTGACGAGCGCCAGGAAAGTAAAGGAGGCGCCGATGCCGGCGCAGCTGGCGGCCACCGCGTGCGCGACGTTCATGCGCCAGATGAGCCCTACGCCAGCGGCGGTGGCCATCGTTGCATACGCCATCGTGGACAGCACGGCGGCGGGGACGTGCACGTAGATGATGCGGTACCCCTCCCCCTGCTGATAATCCGGCGGCGCCAGGACCAGCCCGCCGATCAGTCCCGCCACACCGCTGATCGCCGCCAGCCAGGCGCACCACGGGATCAGCTTGCCCGCGATCCGGTAGAAATGCGGCGGGGAGCCGAAGCGGTGAAACCAGGTCCAGTCCATCATTACTCCAGGCTGATGCGCACAGCGGCGGCGGCGGCGAGTGGCGCCAGGGTGGCGCTCAGCACGGCGATCGCCGCGAGCAAATACATTGGCGCCGCCATCGGCTCCTGCGCCATCGCCAGCGAGGTGGCGCGCGCCCCGAAAATCAGCACCGGCACGGCCAGCGGCAGCACCAGCAGCGCCAGCAATACGCCGCCGCGGCGCAGCCCCAGGGTAAGCGCGGCGCCCACCGCACCGATCAGGCTCAGGGCACTGCTCCCCACCAGGAGCGCCGCGAACACGCCTGGAATCGAAGCGTAAGGCGCGCCCAGCGCGGTGGCGACCAGCGGCCCGGCCAGCACCAGCGGTAGGCCAGTAAGGAGCCAATGCACGCAGGTCTTCGCCAGCAGCAGCCAGGGAAGCGGCAAACCCGAGACTGCCAGCTGCTCGAGAGTGCCGTCCTGACCGTCTTCACGGAACAGCAATTCCAGGGCCAGCAACGAGGATAACAGCGCCGCAACCCATAAGGCACCGGGCGCCATGTCTCTGAGGCGCGACAGCTCCGGGTCCGTGGCCAGCGGAAACAGCGTCGTTACGACAAAAAAGAAGATCAGGGGTTGCAGCCATTCCCCGGGCCGGCGCAGCCCGAGCCGCAGATCGCGCTGCACGAGCAGCCAGCCGGCGCGCCCGGGCGACACACCCTTGATTGCCGGGACGCTCATGTCAGCTCCAGCGTCTGTAGGCGCCGCGCCGCCACCGGCAGTGGCTGGTGCGTGGCGACGACGGCGAGGCCATCGTTTTCCAGATGTGCGCCCAGCAAATGCCCAAACAGCTCCTGGCCGCTGCTGTCGAGATTGGCGGTGGGCTCATCGAGCAGCCACAGCGCGCAGTCGAGCAGCAGCACGCGCGCCAGCGCGACGCGCCGCTGTTGACCCGCGGACATCTGCCGCGCGAGGCGCTGATCGGCATGGGCGAAGCCGACGCGCGCCAGCGCATCATCGATGTGTTCAGCCGTGAGCTCGCGACGGAGTCCGGCCGAGTAGCGCAGGTTCTCGCGTGCCGATAGATCGCCCTTGAGCGCGGTGCCGTGGCTCATCCAGGCAAGCTCACTGTGAAAGGCGTAGGGATCATGGCGCGTATCGATGCCGCGCCAGCTCACCTCCCCCTGCTCCAGGGGCAGCAGCCCGGCGAGCACGCGCAGCAAGCTGGACTTGCCCGCACCGTTGGGACCCCTCACCTGCAGGCAGCTGCCCGCCTCCACGGCGAGGGAAATCCCGCGCAGCACATGCTGCTCACCCCGCCAGAGCTGCAGATTCTCGCCGATGAGCCGTTTCATGCGTGGTGCGGACGGCGGGACTCGAACCC
>JANXYA010000386.1 GCA_025350345.1 Gammaproteobacteria bacterium | reverse complement strand
GCGGAGCCGTACGGCATCTACGTGGGTCAGACGCGCTATCCGCCCGCCGCCCGCTTTGATCAGCACAAGGCGGGGATTCGGGCCGCAGGCAGCGTGCTGCGCCGTGGCCTGGAGCTGCTGACCGGGCCGGCGCTGCACCTGCAGGGCATTTCGCGGCCCGAGGCGATACTGATCGAGGAGCGCCTGGCGGCGGCGCTGGGCGGCGCCGGGTTGTTCGTGCAGGGCGGGCATTGAAGTGGTGCCATAATTGCCTCCGTTGTACGGGAGTCCAGGGGCAATCGGCATGACAGGGTCTGGCTCCGCCATCCAGAGCACCGCGAAGCGCTCCGAGCAGTACGCCGATCTGCAACTGTCCCTTGCCGGACTGCTGGACGGCGAGCAGGACCTCATCGCCAATGCCGCCAACTTCGCGGCTTTGGTGTACCACACACTGCCGGACCTGAACTGGGCCGGCTGCTATTTCCTGCGCGGTGAGGAACTGGTGCTCGGACCATTCCAGGGCCGCCCCGCCTGCGTGCGCATCGCCATGGGGAGGGGTGTCTGCGGCGCCGCCGCCCAGCGGCGCGCCAGCGTGCTGGTGCACGACGTGCACGAATTTCCCGGCCATATCGCCTGCGACCCGGTTTCGCGCTCCGAGCTGGTCGTGCCGCTGATCCGGGACGGGGAACTGCTCGGGGTCTTCGATCTGGACAGCCCCCTGCCGGGCCGCTTCAATGAGGAGGACCGGGCTGGCATGGAAACGGCGGCGCGCACGCTGATGGCCGCCAGTCCGGGTTAGTGGAATCTCTTGCGCAAGCCGACGTACACACTGTGGGGCATGATGCTCAGCACCAGCGGCGTGCGCGTACGCCGCTCCATGAAATAGCCGGTGGCGGTGCCGAGCGCGTAGCCGGCCAGCACGTCCGATTGCCAGTGGCCCTGCACCTTGACGCGGGCGATGGCGTCGTAGAGCGGCAGCAGCTCAAGGGCGTAGACGGCCGGGTGGTCGTGACGATATTCGAGCACCAGCGGCGTGATGATCGCGCTCGTGGCGGTAACCTCGCCGCTGGGAAAGCTCTCGTGCCCGCTGCCCTGGAACCAAAGATCGGGATTGCCCGACTGGCTCGGGCGCGAGCGCGAGAAGGTCAGCTTCAGGCCCTCGGCGGCCAGGCCACTAATGAGCGTAGCGTCGATGGATTTCCACATCGTGCGGCCCAGGCGCGTCTCGCCGCCGTCCCAGAGGGCCACGGCGACTTCGCCGGCGAGCAGGGTATCGAGGAAGAGCAGCTGATTTTGCCGTGCCCAGATGCCATGATCATCCTTGTGCACCAGGTGATCGAGACCGAACAAGCCGCCGCCCGCGGTGCCCGGAGGCGACACCAGCAGCGCGGCGCACAGCATGCCGGCCAGTACGATGCGGCGACTTTTCATGCGAACTCCTGCCGTCAGTGTAGGACATTGCCCGAGCCCGTATATGAACGCCGATGAGACCAGGACTGCAACCGAGCGCGCTGCGGTGGCCACGGGCGGCTGCCAATGCGGCGCCGTGCGCTTCGCCCTGTACGCTGCGCCGCAGAATGTGCACGTCTGCCACTGCCGCATGTGTCAGCGCGCCACCGGCGGCCTGTTCGCGGCGCTGGCCGGCGCAGCGCGCGCCGATTTCGCCTGGACGCGCGGCACGCCCGCTTTTTTCTCCAGCTCCAACCCGGCGCGCCGCGGCTTTTGCGCGCAATGCGGCACGCCGCTGAGCTTCGCCTACGAGCGGCCCGAGGCGCGCATCTACGTGACCATTGGTTCGCTCGACGCAGCGGCCGGCGTGCCGATCGTGCGCCAGTATGGAATCGAGAGCCGCCTGCCGTGGGTGCAGTTCTGCGATTCGGTGCCGGCGGAAGCGACGGCCGCGGACGCTGCCGCCGCGGCGTACCTCGCGACCATGCAAAATTTCCAGAGCTAGAGCGCCATGGCAGGCACCGCGATCCGTACCGGCGTCGTGCTGGCCTTCGCGGCGATCTACCTCATCTGGGGCACCACCTACATGGCGATCGCCGTGGTGCTGCGCACGGTGCCGCCGTTCGCGAGCGCCTCGCTCCGTACCCTCGTCGGTGGCGCGCTGATCTATCTGTGGTTGCGCTGGCGCACGCCACGGCCGT
>JANXYA010000265.1 GCA_025350345.1 Gammaproteobacteria bacterium | reverse complement strand
GGCTTTGCTGGCGGCGTAGCCTTGCAGGGCGGCGGCCAGCGACCTGGACGCGCTCCATGCCAGCATCGACAGGCTGGCCACCCAGGTCGAGCCGCACGTGATCGCCAACCGCCGCTACATTCACCAGCATCCGGAACTGTCCAACCGCGAGACCGAGACCGCAGCCTACATTGCCGAGCACCTGCGGGCACTGGGCCTGGAGGTCCACACCGGCATCGCCAAGACGGGCGTTGTCGCGGTGTTGCGCGGCGGCAAGCCCGGCCCGGTCGTGGCGCTGCGTTCCGAGCTGGACGCGCTGCCCGTCGTCGAGGAGGTGGACCTGCCATTCAAGTCGACGGTGCGCAGCACCTTCGACGGCCAGGAGGTCGGCGTGATGCATGCCTGCGGGCACGACGCGCACATGGGGATCCTGCTCGGCGTGGCGGAAGTCCTCTCGCAATTGAAGGCGCAAGTGCACGGCACGGTGAAGTTCATCTTCCAGCCGGCCGAGGAAGGCGCGCCCTCCGGCGAGGAGGGCGGTGCGGCCCTGATGGTGAAGGAAGGCGTGCTGAGCAATGATCCAAAGCCGGAGGTGATTTTCGGCCTGCACGTGTGGACGACATTCGAGACCGGCCAGGTTGCCTGGCGCGCCGGCGGCATCATGGCGGGGGCCGACGATCTTAAAATCGTGGTGCACGGCCGCTCGACGCACGGTGCGATGCCCTGGAATGGCGTGGACCCGATCGTCGTCGCCTCGCAGATCGTGCTGGGCCTGCAGACCATCGCCAGCCGGCAAGTCAATGTGACCAAGGCGCCGTTGATCATCACCATCGGCAAGATCGACGGGGGCGTGCGATCCAATATCATCCCGGACGCCGTCACCATGGTTGGCACCGTGCGGACACTGGATCCGCAGATGCATAACGATGTGCTCGAGCGCATACGCCGCACGGCCGAGGGCATCGCCGCGGCCTCGGGCGCCACCGCCGAAGTCTCGATCGGCACGGATGTGGCCGACCCCATCACCTACAATGATCCGGCGCTCATGGCCCGCATGCTGCCGACCCTGGCGCGCGTGGCCGGCGCCGGAGAGCTCGTGGAGACGGCCCCTTTCACTCCGAGCGAGGATTTCTCCATCTACCAGCAGCACATCCCCGGCATCTTCTTTTTCCTGGGCGTCCGCAAGCCCGGCGCGAGCATGGATGAATACGCGCCGAACCATTCGCCGCGCTTCAAGCTGGATGAGACGGGACTGAAGCTGGGCGTGCGCGCGCTCGCCAACCTGACCGTCGATTACCAGGCGCAGGCGCACTGAAGCCGATGCGCGCGCTCCGCCAGCTCTTCGACAACAACCGGGTCTGGGCCGAACGCCTGCAGCGGCAGGATCCGGATTTTTTCCGCAAGCTCTCGCAGCAGCAATCACCCGCCTATCTGTGGATCGGCTGCTCCGACAGCCGCGTGCCGGCCAACGAGATCGTCGGCCTCCTGCCGGGCGAACTGTTCGTCCATCGCAACGTCGCCAACCTGGTGGTGCACACCGACCTGAATTGCCTCTCGGTCATGCAGTTCGCCGTCGACGTCCTGAAGGTGCGGCACATCATCGTGTGCGGGCACTATGGCTGCAGCGGCGTCGGTGCGGCGCTCCGGCGCGATCGCCTCGGCCTCAGCGACAACTGGCTGCGCCATGTGCAGGATGTGCGCCAGCACCACCACCATGCGCTGGCGGCCGCAGCCAGCGAAACCGCGGCCGGCGATCGCCTGTGTGAGCTGAATGTCATCGAGCAGGTGTCGAACGTGTGCCAGACGACGATCGCCCGCGACGCCTGGGAGCGCGGCCAGGAGCTCGCCGTGCACGGCTGGATCTATGGCCTCAAGGACGGACTGCTGCGGGACCTGGACACGACCGTGAGCGCCGCGCAGGAATCGCAGGACGCCTATCAGCGCTCGCTCGCCGCCTTAACCCTGGCCTGACTCGGGCGGCCTGGTCCTGGCCGGATCGTCGGCCGGCAGCACGTCGCACGCCCACTCCATGCGCTTCCATTTCGGCACCGGCGTGGCTTCCCCCGCGCGCGGCACGAATTCCGAAGGCGCGACTCTCCGCATGCGGTGGATGTAGCGCGGGCAATTCGGAAATACCTGCTGCACCTCGATCTTCACCAGGAACTGCGCGCCCACGTAGCGCGGTTCGACGGCGTCAGCGGCAATGACGCTGGCGTGGCCCTGCACCCGCAGGCGCTGCGGCTGCTCGAAATCGATGAACAGCAATCCGACTTGCGCAGTCGAGGCGACGTTGCCCATGGACAGGTACATGCCGTTGCCGTCGTAGTTCGGAAACACCAGGGTGTGCTCATCGGGAGCGCGCACGAATCCCGGGTCGCCGCCCTTGTAGGAACAGGTGGGACGCCCGGCGGAATCGACGGTGGCGAGGAAGAACAGGTCGCGACCGGTGATGAACGCCACGTCTTCCGCGCTGAGCTGCGCGCGGCACAGCCGTTGCTCGATGCGATCGGCGAGCCGCTCGGTGTCGAAGCGCCGTTGCAGGGCCCGATGCGACTCATTGTAGAGGTTTGACATGGTCCTGCGCTCCTTCCTGGCCGCGGTAGTGCAGATTCATAAAGAACAGGCTGGAGTTCATGCTATCCACCGCGCGCGTGAATGCTCCGGTCAGGCATCGGTCGTACTTTTCCTGAAGGCTCGTCGATTGGCCAGGAATACGACTGTGGCGAAAATCAGAAACCCACCCCCGAGTGGGACCAGAAAACCACTCAGGCCATCCCGAAAGTACCCGTAGCCAAGGAAGAATGCACCCATGAACGCATAGAAGATCGGGGCTGCATACTTGACCTTTCCCGACGTGGTCTGAATCTGTGCGGCCCTTGCGACGATGCTGTTGAGCTTCTCAACAGTCTGCTCATGTTTTCCGCGGCACGCGAGTCCGTGCTCCATATCCACCGCGCATGCGGAGCAGAGACCCTTGCTACAGGCCTTGCAGCTGCCAATCGCTACACGATCAGGATGATTGAAACAATGCACTTGACCTCCGATGCCTAACGCTCGCGTTGAGCGGCCCGCCGCAAGCGCTTCAAGCGCGCGGACGGCGCAGAATGGCGGGCGCGCTGTCCGCGCGCCCGCGAAAAAGGTAACCCGGCCCGCTCGAACGCGCTGTTAGGCGGCGAGGGTTCGCCGTATCTAGGCCGGATGCTCAAGAGACTCTCCGAACACGATGCGATGTCCGTCTGGCGTGACAATGGCAAATTCTCTCATCTTCCACGGCGTGTCCCGCAACGGATGCCATATCTCAACGCCGCGACCCTTGAACTCAGCAAATAACCCCTTCGCGTCCGTGACGTGGAGATAGGCAAACCAGGAGTGGTCTTGATGCTTCGACATGGGCGTGGCATCGGGACAGTCGCCCAAGCGCAACAGGCACGCCCCTCGACGAAGAAATGACCAACCCTCGACCCGTAGGTCTTCAACGAAGCCGAGCTTCTCGCAATAGTAGGCCCGTGACTTCTCAAGATCAGTCACCGCCAGGACAAACGTAGCTGCAGTGATCTCTGGCATCGTACTGACTCTCGCCGCCTAACTGGCTGTTGAGGGACTCGCTGCGATCTGCGGTGGCGAGTTGCACAGGACCCGGGCATGAGTATGATCGATGCTCCCGCGAAGCGGAACCGCGCCGGACGCCAGCGGTGATGCCAACAAGGAGTCTCCCATGCGGCGCTCATCCGCTGCCCATCGCCGCCTGGGCCTGCTCGCCGCCGCGGTCCTGACGCTCTCGGCATGCGCCCGCAACACCGAGCCCGCGCCGGTTGCCCGGGCGGCCGATGCGCTCGAGGGCGCACTCGACATCCTCGCCTGGCCCGGATATATCGAGCGCGGCGCCAGCGACAAGCGCCACGACTGGGTGACGCCGTTCGAGCAGGACACCGGTTGCCTGGTCACCGTCAGGACCGCCGGGACTTCCGATGAAATGGTCTCGCTCATGACCCAGGGTGGGTACGACCTGGTCACCGCCTCGGGGGATGCCTCGCTGCGGCTGGTGCGCGGCGGGGTGGTGCAGCCCGTGGACATCGCGCGTGTCCCCAGCTACGGCACGCTCGATGAGCGCCTGAAGGAGGCGCCGTGGCATTACATCGATGGCAAGCACTACGGCGTGCCCTACCAATGGGGACCGAACGTGCTCATGTACAACACGAAAATGTTCAGGCAGGCGCCGGGTTCCTGGTCCGTGGTGTTCGAAGGCGGCAAGTTTCCCGATGGCAAGCCGGCCAAGGGCCGCGTGCAGGCCTACGATGGCCCGATCTACATCGCCGACGCCGCGCTCTACCTGATGGCGCACAAGCCCGCGCTCGGCATCAGGAATCCCTACGAGCTGAACGAACAGCAATATGCCGCGGCACTCGAGCTGCTGCGCAAGCAGCACCCGCTGGTGCACCGCTATTGGCACGACGCCAATGTGCAGGTGCAGGACTTCACCAGCGAAGGGGTGGTGGTCTCCGGCTCCTGGCCGTTCCAGGTGAATGCGCTGGTGGCCCACAAGCAGCCCATCGCCAGCACGATTCCGAGTGAAGGCGCCACGGGCTGGGCCGACACGACCATGCTGCACGCGCGCGCGAGGCATCCCAATTGCGCCTACAAGTGGCTCGAGTGGTCGCTGTCTGCGAAGGTGCAGGGAGACGTGGCCTCGTGGTTCGGTTCCCTGCCCACCGTTCCGGCCGCCTGCAGCAACAATGTCCTGCTCGGCGTGGACGGTTGCCGGACCAACGGCGTGAGCCAGTTCGACAAGATCTACTTCTGGCGCACTCCGGAAGCCAGTTGCAGGACGCAGACCAGCTGCGTGCCCTACAGCAGGTGGTCGACCGACTACGCGGCGGTCATGGGCGGGCGTTGAATCAGCGCGCGGGCTTGCGGAACTTGAGCACGAAGTTGTCGGCCTCGCCGATGGCCTGGTAACGCTCGCGGTCCTTGTCCTTGAGCGCCAGCCTGGGCGGCAGCGTCCACACGCCCTCGGGCCAGTTCTTCGTGTCCTTGACGTTGGCGTTGATCTCGGATGCGCCCACGAACTCAAACCCGGCCTTCTTGGCCAGGGCGATGGCGTAGTCCTGGCGCACGTAGCCATTCTCGGCCTTGGGGTCCTGCGGCTGATCGTTGCGCGCACGGTGATCCTCGATCCCGAGGATGCCGCCGGGCTTCAGGGCCTTGTAGCAGGCGGCGAGCGCCGCATCGGCAAACCCGCCCTCCATCCAGTTGTGCAGATTGCGGAAGGTCACGACCAGATCGGCGGAACCCGGCGGCGCAATGTCGTATTGACCCGGTGGGCCGAGCGCGGTGCGTACGATCGTGCCCATCCGTGCCTTCTGCCCTTCGACCCTCGCGCTCCAGCGCGCCACGCCCTGGTCCTCACCATTCGGGCTCGGTGTGGGAAGCGCCACGTAGTAGTGCCCCTGCGCCGCCAGGTACGGTCCCAGGATTTCGGTCCAGTAGCCCGTGCCCGGCCACAGCTCGACCACGGACATCCTGGGCTGCAGTCCGAAGAACGACAGTTCTTCGGCCGGATGGCGGAACCCATCGCGCGCCACGAATGGCGCCGATCGCTCCGGAGCGGCGACTGCCGCGCTCAGGGCCGGATCGACGCCAGGCCCCGGATCAGCAGCGGCGAGCGCCGCGGCGGCGCCAACAGCGCCCAGTATTGCGATCGCGGCGACGGATAGGCGCAAATGCTTGTCGGTGTGCACGTGAAACACCTCGGTGTGCGAATATGGATGCCATGGCGCATGCCACTGCCAGGGCCGATTGGCCTTACATAGTACTCCTGACGATCCTGGCCGGCATTTATCCCGCGGCCGCCGTCCCGGATGAACTGACCCTGGCGGCGCGACAGGCGGACTTCAGGGAGTTCGTCGGAGACTTCACTGACAACTACGCCTGGCTTGACCGCGCTGAAAAGCCCTGGCTGACCTGGCCGGACCGCTATGCCGCCGCGGTGGCTGCTGCCCGCACGCCCGAATCGTTCGCCGCGGTACTCGAAGGCGCGCTCGATGAACTGCACGATTTTCACGCCGAGGTGCGTTCACACAATCCGCATCGCTGGCTGCCGGTGCCTACCTTTGCCGATGTCTGGGCCGAGCCCGATGGGCTCGAGGCGCGCGTCGTCGCGGTGCGCAGCGGGAGCGATGCGGAACGCGCCGGCATCAAGCCCGGTGATCGAGTGACGCAGGTGGGCAATGAAGCGCTCGGTAGCGCCATCGCCGCGCGCCTGACGAGCGCGGTCGATAACCGCGATGCCGACTCGCGCCGGTGGGCCTTGCTCTCGCTGCTCGCCGGCCGGGCGGACGAGGAGCGGCACTTCACGCTATGCGACGCCGAAGGTCACAGCCGCGCCGTGACCCTGCCGCTCGAGCGGCGCTTCGATCGTGGTGCAGGCGCGCTCGCGGTGCAGCGCTTGCCCGGAAACATCGGCCTGATCCGCCTGAACAACTCGCTCGGCGAGCAACAGACGGTCGCCGCATTCGATCAGGCGCTGGCGCAGCTGCAAGGCACGGCAGGGCTGATCCTCGATCTGCGTGATGTCCCGAGTGGCGGAGACAGCTCGGTGGCCTTGGGGCTCATGGGGCGCTTTGTCCATGCGATGCTGGCCTATCAGCATCACCGCATCTCCAACTACGGGCAGGGCGATGTCGAGCGCAACTGGATGGAGCTGGTCGCACCCCGCGGCCCGTTTACCTGCGAGGCACCGCTGGTGGTGCTGGTCGATCACTGGACGGGCAGCATGGGAGAAGGCATGGCGGTGGGCCTGGACGCGATGCAGCGCGCCGTGGTCGTGGGCACGCCGATGGCGCACCTGGCCGGCGCGGTGAATGATTTCCGCCTGACCCAGACCGGCATGGACGTTGCCTTCGCCACCGAGCAGCTCTACCACCCCAACGGCACGCTGCGACAGAACTGGCTGCCACCCGTACTGGTCGCCGAACCTGCCACCGGTACCGCTGATGCGGTGGTGGCGCGCGGCCTGGAGGAACTGAAGAAATTGCTCCCCGCCCGCAGCCCTTCCCGGTGATGCGATTCTGATCGAGAATGGACCAACCCTCCCACTCCACGACGGCGAATTGCCATGCACACCAAATTCCTGATCAACGGCAAGCTCGTCGCCGGCCGGGGCGCGGCCGAGCAAGTCCTCGATCCTGCCAGCGGCAAGCTCCTGGCCTCGGTTCCTGAAGCCTCGAGGGAGCAGATCGACGCCGCCGTGGGTGCCGCGCAGGCGGCCTTTGCGGGCTGGGCGGCAACGCCGCCGAAGGAGCGCGCCGCACTGCTCCTGAAGCTCGCCGATCGCATCGAGGCCGAGGCGGGGGAGTACGCCTCGATCGAATCGCGCAACTGCGGCAAGCCGCTGGCCGCCGTGATCGGCGATGAGATTCCCGGCATCGCCGACGTGTTCCGCTTTTTCGCGGGCGCGGCCCGCACCATGCATGGCGCCGTTGCCGGAGAGTATGTCGCTGGCTACACCAGCATGGTTCGCCGCGACGCGGTGGGTGTGGTGGCCTCGATCGCGCCGTGGAACTACCCGCTGATGATGGCGGCCTGGAAACTCGCCCCGGCGCTCGCCGCCGGCAACACCGTGGTACTCAAGCCCTCGGAGCAGACGCCGCTCAGCGCCCTGAAGCTGGCCACGCTCCTGGCCGAGCTGTTTCCGCCCGGCGTCGTGAACGTGATCTGCGGCCGCGGGCAGAGCGTGGGCGCGCCGCTGGTGGCGCATCCGGCCATCGCCATGATCTCCCTGACCGGCGATGTCGCGACCGGTGAGAAGATTCTTGCGGCGGCGGCTCGCGGCACCAAGCGCACGCACCTGGAGCTCGGTGGCAAGGCGCCGGTCATCGTCTTCGACGACGCCGACGTGGATCTGCTCGTGAGCGGGGTGCGCACTTTTGGTTTCTACAATGCGGGCCAGGACTGCACCGCCGCCTGCCGCATCTATGCGGGCGCCAGGGTCTACGATCGCGTCGTGGCGGATCTGGCCGCCGCGGTGGGCACCATCAAGGTGGGTACGCAGCAGGCGGCGGGCGTGGAGATGGGACCGTTGATCAGTGCCGAGCAGCGCGAACGGGTGGCGGGCTTCGTGGAGCGCGCCGGCGCGAAGAAGCATATCGAAGTGGTTACCGGCGGCCGGG
>JANXYA010000206.1 GCA_025350345.1 Gammaproteobacteria bacterium | reverse complement strand
CAGGTGACGGGCGTCGGGTGGATCTTCAGCACCGCCTCGATCTCATCGAGCAGCTCGATCGGCGCGCGCCCGTCGCGGTCCAGCTTGTTGACGAAGGTCATGATCGGCGTGTCGCGCAGGCGGCAGACCTCCATCAGGCGGATCGTGCGCTGCTCGACTCCCTTGGCGCAGTCGATCACCATCAGGGCCGAATCCACCGCCGTCAGGGTGCGGTAGGTGTCCTCGGAAAAATCCTCGTGCCCTGGCGTGTCCAGCAGGTTGACGATGTAGTCGAGATAGGGAAACTGCATCACCGAGCTGGTGATGGAAATGCCGCGCTGCTGTTCGAGCCGCATCCAGTCGGAAGTCGCGTGGCGCGTGGCCTTGCGCCCTTTCACGGTGCCGGCCATCTGGATCGCACCGCCGAACAGCAATAGCTTCTCGGTGAGCGTGGTCTTGCCCGCATCCGGGTGCGAGATGATCGCGAAGGTGCGCCGCCGCAGGACCTCCTGATCGAAGGAAGAGATGTTCCCAACCCGGCCGGGCAGCGCTGCGCTCACGGGGTGTCCAGGGCACGGCGCATGACGAGCGCATCTTCGCGGCCGGCGGGCGTCTGATAGTACCCTCGCCTGACGCCCACCTGCCTGAATCCCAGCGCCTCGTACAGCCGGATGGCCCCGACGTTCGCCGGCCGCACCTCGAGAAAGACCATGGTGGCCCCGCCGGCGGCGGCGAGGGTGAGCAGGTGCTCGATCAGCACCCGGCCGAAACCGCGGCCACGAAACTCCTCACGCACGCACACGTTCAGCAGGTGCGCCTCGCCGGCTCCGCTCGCGATGACTCCGTAGCCGACCAGCGCGGCGCCCAATTCCAGCACGCAGGAGCCGTAGCCCACGCGCAGGCAGTCGCGCAGGATGCCCTCGGTCCACGGAAACGGATAGGCACGCTGCTCGATCTGGATGACCGCCGCAATGTCGGACTCGCTCATCGGCCGCACTGCCATGTGCGGCAGGCCGACGGCATCCCTCGCCGCGCCCACGACGCTCAGGCGCTCCCGCCGCGTGCCGCCGTGCGCCGGCGCAGGAGTTCAGCGCGCACGAAGCGCAGATCGTCCCAGGCGCGGCGCTTCTCGCGCGGACTGCGCAGCAGGTAGGCCGGATGGTAGGTGACGATCAGGGGCGTAGCCCGCGTGCCAAAGCGATGCACCGCGCCGCGCAGCTTGCCGATCGGAGTGTCGGTCGCGAGCAGAGTCTGGGCGGCGATGCGGCCGACCGCGAGCATCAGAATGGGCCCGAGCAGGTCGATCTGGCGATGCAGGTAGGGCATGCAGCAGCGCGCTTCCTCGGGCAGGGGATCGCGATTGTCCGGCGGCCGGCACTTGATGATGTTGGCGATGTACACGCTGGCGCGCGGCAGGCGGGCGGCAAACAGCATCGAGTTCAGCAGCTGGCCGGAGCGACCGACGAAGGGTTCGCCCTGGCGGTCTTCCTCGGCGCCGGGTGCCTCCCCGATCACCAGCAGCTCGGCTTGCCGGTCGCCGACTCCGAACACCGTCTGGGTGCGGCCCTTGTGCAGGGCGCAGCGCACGCAGGCCGCGACCTCGGCCGCCAGCGCCTGCCAGTCCGCCGCTGCTGCCGGCACCCTCGCCTGCCGTGCCTCGACCAACTGCGGCTTGACCACCGATGGCGACAGCGGCGCGACCAGTGGCGGGTTGACTACCGGCGGTGATGCGGCCTGCAACGATTGTGCGGGACGCCGCAGCACCCAGGACTCGATCCCCAGCGCCTCCAGATACTGCGCGCTGCGCGGATCGCGGCCCAACTAGGCGCGCTCCCGGCGCCGCAGGCGGCGCAGGCGGCGCACAATCCAGGCGAGGGGTGGGAACAGCGCGTAGGAGCCGAAGCTCAGCAGCAGCGCGCGCGAGGGGTCGCCCGCGACCACCACGAGCACCAGCACCGCGATCACCAGCCACACGAAGCGCACCGGGCGCGTCAGGTCGAAATTCTTGAAGCTCGGAAAGCTCAAGGGACTGACCATCAGCGCGCCGGCGAGCGCCGTCACGCTGAAGGCGACGATCAGGCCCACGAGTCCAGGCTCGCGCCATTCGGTCGACGCCCAGATAAAGCCGGACACCACGGCCGCTGCCGAGGGACTGGGCAGGCCCTCGAAGTAGCGCTTGTCCTGCGTGGCCACGCGGGTGTTGAAGCGCGCCAGGCGCAGCGCCGCGGTCACCGCATAGAAGAAGGCCGCCAGCCAGCCCAGCCGCCCCCAGGCGCGGCCGTACTCGGCGATGCGCGCGACACCCCATTGATAGGAGACGATGGCGGGCGCCACGCCAAAGGCCACCATGTCCGCCAGGCTGTCGTATTCCTTGCCGAAGGCGCTCTCGGTGCTGGTCAGGCGCGCCACCCGCCCGTCGAGCCCGTCGAACAGCATCGCCACGAATACCGCCATGCCGGCGCGTTCGAAATTGCCGTCGATCGCAGCGACGATGGCATAGAAGCCCGAAAACAGGCAGCCCGTCGTCAGCAGGTTGGGCAGCAGGTAGATGGCGCGCCGGCGTGGCCGCGCGCTCGCGACAGGATCGTGTTCGTTCATGAGCCCGACATGATAGGGGTCCACCTGCACGGCGTCCAACCAGCGGGCGGAGCGCTCGCACGCGCATCTGCTAGGATTGCCGGCCCATTCACTGCTTGAATTGCCCGCATGCGACTTTCCCAGTATCCGATCAATACCACCAAGGAAACGCCCGCCGAGGCTGAGGTCCTAAGCCACCAGCTCATGCTGCGCGCCGGCCTGATCCGGCGGATCGCCGCCGGCATCTACAGCTGGCTGCCCTTCGGGCTGCGTGTGCTGCGCAAGGTCGAGAACATCGTGCGCGAGGAAATGAACCGGGCCGGGGCGCTGGAGATCCTGATGCCGGCGATCCAGCCCGCCGAGCTGTGGCAGGAGTCGCACCGCTGGGCCGAGTACGGGCCCGAGCTGCTGCGCCTGCTGGATCGTCACGAGCGGCAATTCGTCTTCGGACCCACGCACGAAGAGGTCGTCACCGACATCGCACGGCGGGAACTGCGCAGCTACCGCCAGCTGCCGGTCAATTTCTACCAGATCCAGACCAAGTTCCGGGACGAGGTGCGGCCGCGCTTCGGGGTAATGCGCGCCCGCGAGTTCATCATGAAGGACGCCTATTCCTTCCACCTGCACGAGGCTTCGCTGCGCGAGGGCTACGCGGCAATGCGCGAGGCCTACACGCGCATGTTCACGCGCATGCAGCTCGACTTCCGCGTCGTGCAGGCCGACACCGGGGCGATCGGCGGCAGCGCCTCGGAGGAATTCCAGGTGCTGGCCGATTCGGGCGAGGACGCCATCGCAATCAGCGACAGCGACGCCTTTGCGGCCAATGTCGAGCTGGCTGCGGCGGCCCCTCCGGCCGGGGCGCGTGCCCAGCCGCGCCAGTCGCTGGAGCAAGTGGCCACGCCGGGCATGAAGACCATCGCCGCGGTCAGTGCCTTTCTGGAGACGCCGCCCGAGCGTTGCCTCAAGACCCTGCTGGTCGAGGCAAGCGACGGTGTGGCCGTGGCGCTCGTGCTGCGCGGGGATCACGAGCTCAATGCGCTAAAGGCGCAAAAGCTCCCGGGCGTCGCCAGCCCCTTGCGCATGGCGGGCGCGGCCTCGATCCGCGCCGCCACCGGCGGGGAAGCCGGGTACCTCGGTCCGCTCGGCCTGAAGTGCCGCATCTATGCCGATCACGCCGCGCTGCACGCCTCCGATTTCGTCTGCGGCGCCAATGCGCCGGATCTGCATCTGCGCGGCGTGAATTGGGGACGGGACCTGCCGGAACCCACCGCCGCCGACCTGCGCAACGTGGTCGACGGGGACGCCAGCCCCTCGGGCCAGGGGCGGCTCCAGATCGTGCGCGGCATCGAGGTGGGGCATATCTTCCAGCTCGGCAGCAAGTACAGCACCGCCATGAACGCCGCGGTGCTGGACGAATCGGGCAAGGCGGTCACGATGCTGATGGGCTGCTACGGCATCGGTGTGACGCGCATCGTGGCGGCGTCGATCGAACAGAACCACGATGAGCGCGGCATCATCTGGCCCACTCCGCTCGCGCCCTTCCATGTGGTACTCATTCCGCTCAATCTGCAAAAATCAGCCGAGGTGCGCGCCGCCGCCGATGCGCTGTATGCGGCACTGGGCGCCGCGGGCATCGAGGTGCTCTACGACGATCGGGACGCGCGGCCCGGGGTCAAGTTCGCCGACGCCGAGTTGCTCGGCATTCCACACCGCCTGGTCCTGGGCGAGCGGGGCCTCGCGGCGGGGAGCTGCGAATACCGGCACCGGCGTGCCACGGAAAACGAGGACATCCCGCTTGCCTCCGTCGCCGCGTTCATCCGCGCCCGGCTCGAGGGCTGAGTCGGCGCGGCCCGCCCTGGCGTGGCCGCTGGCGGCCATCGCCCTGCTGCCACTGCTCCTCGCCCCCACCCCTTTGCCCGCCGCGGGCGCGGGCAACGGCGGTGCGCAGCGTGACCCCGAACTGCGCGCGGTGGTGCAGCAGGCGATCCAATCCGCACAATGCTTCGGCGATCAGTACGACTCGGCGGTGTGGTACACGCTGATGGAACCGCGCCTGCGCGGCTATCTGTCCGATCGCGAGGAACGCCTGGCGGTACTGCGGACGGTCTATTGCGAAACCCATCGCCCCGGTGCCACAACCCTGCCACCGGGTCTCGTGCTCGCAGTCGTGGACGTCGAGAGTCGTTTCGATCGCTGGGCGGTCTCCGCTACCGGGGCAGTCGGACTGATGCAGGTCATGCCCTTCTGGCCCGAGCGGCTCGGCATGCAGCGGCGCGAGCTCGTGGGTGTCGAGGCGAACATCCGCATGGGTTGCGCCATCCTGCGCCATTACCTGGCCGCCGAGCACAACGACGTGCGCCGCGCGCTCGGCCGCTACAACGGGAGCGTCAGCAACCGCAACTATCCGGACCGCGTCGTGACGCGCTGGACCCGCTTCTGGAAGGGCGCCGACGATCTGGGCCGCAGCTGAAGACTCAGCCGGGCGCTGGACGGGTTTCGCCCAGCCGCCGCGCCAGCGCATCGCGGATGAAAGGCACGGTGAGGCGGCGCTGCGCGGCCAGGGCGGCCGTGTCGAGCTCATCGAGCAATGCGAACAGGCTGGCCGTATCGCGCGGCAGGCGACGCTGCAGGTACCGGGCGGATTCCTCCGGCAGATCGAAGCCGCGCTGCCGGGCGCGCAGGCGCAGGGCTTCGCACTGTTCCGGCTCATCGAGGGCGAGCAGTCCGAGGCGCTGTCCGGCGGCACAGCGCGAGGCGAGATCCGCCAGGGCAAAGGGCAACTGCGCCGGTGTTTCGCGCGCGGCCATCACCAGCGTGGCGCCCCGCTCCTCGCAATCCCGATACAGCGCGAACAGCTCGCGCTCCCACGACAGCTCTCCTGCCACCGTGGCCAGCTCGTCGATGCACAGGCAGCTCGCGCCCTGCCATTCGCCCAGTGCCGCGGCCTCCAGCGAGGCGAGCTGGCTGAGCGGCAGATACAGCGCCGCCGCGCCAGCGCGTGCACAAATCGCCTGCAACAGATGCGTCTTGCCACTGCCCGCCGGCCCGTGCAGCCAGGTCAGGCCGGGCGGGGCGTGCGCCGCGAGCGTCAGGAGTTGCGCCACGACCGTGGCGTTCGGCCCGGCATAGTAGCTCTCGAACAGCGCCCGATCGCGCGGCCGTACGCTTAAGGGTAGCTGCCGCATCGTGGCCTCAGGCTTCAGCGCTGCGCCGCGATCTGCAGCGCGCGGCCGGTGAACTCACGCAGATACGCCGCGCCGCTGATGAGCACCGTAAGTGTGACCGCCGCGGCCATGGCGACAAGGACAGTCTGCGGCGGCTGGCCAAAACCGGCACGCAGCACCACCAGGCTGATGTACAGCAGCTGCAGCACGGTGTTGATCTTGCTCGCGAGGATGGGGCGGCCATGCAACGCTCCCCAGCCGATCCGGTACATCACGGCACCCAGGCCGATCATGACATCGCGCCCCACCACGATGACGCCCAGGTAGAAGGGCACGCGGTGCAGCCAGCACAGCACCAGGAACACCGACACCAGCAGCAGCTTGTCCGCCAGGGGGTCGAGGAGCTTGCCCAGCCGGCTCGTCCAGCCGAAGCGCTTGGCCAGCCAGCCATCCAGCCCGTCACTGGCCGCTGCGAGCACGAACAGCAGCAGGGTCAGGCGATATTCGCCGGAGGCCAGGCTGGCGACGATCGGCCAGATCAGTGCAATCCGCAGCAGGCAGATGATGTTGGGCAGGTGACGCATCGCTTCGGCTACTATATCGCGCCCCATTTATAGAGTCCGCATGAACGACAGGCGCAGCCACACTTATCGCGATGCCGGCGTCGACATCGACGCCGGCGATGCGCTGGTCGAGCGCATCAAGCCGCTCGTCAGGCGCACGCATCGCCCCGAGGTGCTGGCCGGCATCGGCGGGTTTGGCGCACTGGTGGAGATCCCGGCCGGTTACCGGCGGCCCGTGCTGGTTGCGGGCACGGACGGCGTGGGCACCAAGTTGCGGCTCGCCATCGACACGCATCGCCACGGCACCATAGGCATCGACCTGGTCGCCATGTGCGCGAACGATGTCGTCGTCCAGGGCGCCGAGCCGCTGTTCTTCCTTGATTACTACGCGACTGCAAAGCTGGACGTCGAGCTCGCCACCAGCGTCATCAGCGGCATCGCCGAAGGCTGCGCCCAGGCGGGCGCGGCGCTGGTGGGCGGCGAGACGGCTGAGATGCCCGGCATGTACCACGGCGAGGACTACGATCTGGCGGGTTTCTGCGTGGGCGTGGTCGAGCGCGAAGCGATCATCGACGGCTCCTCGGTCCAGGCGGGCGATGCGCTGATCGGTCTCTCCTCGAGCGGGCCGCATTCCAATGGTTATTCCCTGATCCGCAAGCTCGTCACGGTGGCGGGCGCCACCGCCGCCACGCAACTGGCGGGCACGGCGCTCTACGAGCGGCTCCTGACCCCTACCCGCATCTACGTGCGCTCGTTGCTCAAGCTGCTGCGCGCCGCTCGCGTGCACGCGCTCGCCCACATCACGGGCGGCGGGCTCACCGACAATATTCCGCGCGTACTGCCCGCGGGGCTCGAAGCGCACCTGGAGCGCGCGGCCTGGCCGCGCGATCCGGTCTTCGACTGGCTGGCGCAGACCGGCAACATCAGCGACGCCGAGATGTACCGCACCTTCAATTGCGGCATCGGCATGGTGATCATCCTGCCCGCCGCCGCCGCCACCGCCGCGCTGGAACTGCTCGGCCACGCGGGCGAAGGCGCGCAATTGATCGGCGAGGTGCGCCGCGGCGATGGCGGCGTCATCATTCACCCATGAGCGGGCCAGGCCTGGCGCTGGCGGTCCTGATTTCCGGCCGCGGCAGCAATATGGCCGCCATCGCCCGCGCCTGCGCCGCCGGGCAGATCGGGGCCCGCATCGTGCGCGTGATCGCCGATCGCAGGGGCGCGGCAGGCATCGTGCTGGCCGCCGAGCTGGGCCTTGAGGTTGAGGTCCTGCCGGCCGGGGAATTTCCCGATCGCGCGGCCTTTGAGGCCGCGTTGCGCGCGAGCATCGACGAGAGCGGCGCGCAGCTCGTGGTGCTGGCCGGATTCATGCGCATACTCTCACCGCAATTCACCGCGCACTACGCCGGGGCGATGCTGAACATCCATCCCTCGCTCCTGCCCGGCTACCCGGGGCTCCACACCCACGAGCGCGTCCTCAAGGCCGGGGAGCGGGAGCACGGGGCCACGGTGCATTTCGTCACCAGCGAACTCGACGCCGGGCCGGTCGCGCTCCAGGCGCGCGTGCCGGTGCTGCCCGGCGACACAGTGGCGAGTCTTTCAGCCCGCGTTCAGCAGCAGGAGCACATCATTTACCCGCAGGTGATCGGCTGGATTGCAGATGGGCGCCTGCGACTGAGCGGAGGCAGGCTGGAGCTGGACGGCCGGCCGCTGCCGGCCACGCTACCTTAAGGAAAAATGAAGCGCCCGCACCTGCTTTTCGCGCTGCTGCTCGCCGGAATCGCCCCGGCCGTGGCCGCTGCCGCTGATGCGGCGGCCACGCCGGGCGACGCATCCGCTGCGGGACTGCGGCCCTACACCGTCACCTATGATTTCATCGCCTACGGGCTCACCGTGGGCACTCTGGAACTGACGCTGAGCCGCGAATCCTCCGATGTCTGGACCTACCGCTCGCGCTCGCAGCCGCACGGCCTGTTCCGGCTGAAGCACTCGGCGGCCCGGACCCTGAGCACCCGCATGGTCGTGGAGCCGCATGGTGTGGGTGTCCGGCCGTTGCTGAGCACCGACACTGAGGAAGGCGCGAGCACGCCGCAGTCCGAAGTGCATTTTGACTGGGCCGCGAACCGCGCCACCGGCACGGTCGAGGGCCAGGCGATCGACATGGCGCTGCGGCCGGGCGTGCAGGATGACCTGTCGGCGCAGATCGCGCTGATCCAGGCGCTGAACGCCGGGCAAGTGCCTACGGGCGTTGCGGTCTTCGACAAGAGCGGCATCCGCGATTACAGCTACACGCGCGTGGGCGACGAGTCGCTCCATACCCCGCTCGGCGAAGTCGCCACCATCATCTACCGCACGCAGAAGGCGAACGCGCCGCGCAACACCCGCTACTGGTGCGCGCCGGCTTACGGCTTCATTCCCATGCGCGTCGTGCAACAGCGGCTCGACCAGGAAGAGTGGGCGATGGAGCTGCGGAGCCTGCAACGCGAGCCTCCGCCGCCGGTCCAGTCTGCACCTTGAGGAGAACTGAAATGATGCAGGCTGCCCTCACCGTCCTGTTGTCCTGCCTGGCCGTGCAGTCGGCATGGGCAGATGATGCTCCGGCCAGCGATGCCTCCCTCCAGGAGTTGCTGGCCGTGACGCAAGCCCACAGCCTCCTGGATAGCGTCCTGGGGCAGACGGATGCGACGATCCAGAATTCGATCTCCCAGGCAATGGCGGGCAAGTCCCTGACGCCCGAACAGCAGAGCATCGTCGATGATCACCGGCACCAGATGGTGGACATGCTCAGGGAATCCTTAAGCTGGGACACCATGGAGCCGCTCTACATCGACGCCTACCGGCGATCCTTTACGCAGGCCGAGGTGGACGGAATGCTGGTGTTTTACAAGTCCCCGGCCGGGCAGGCGGTCGTCGCCAAGTTGCCCACCGTCATGCAGTTTGTCATGCAGATCATGCACGATCGCATGGCGGTGATCATGCCCAGGATCGAGCAGCTGGGGCAGGACATGCACCGGCGCCTGCAGGCGGCGGCGCCGCCAGCGCAGAGCGCGAAGTAGAGTCTCCTCAGGCTTTCGGCAGCGTGACGCCCTGCTGTCCCATGTACTTGCCGCCCCGGTCGCGGTAGGAAGTCTCGCAGACCTCATCGGACTCGAAGAACAGCATCTGCGCCACCCCTTCATTGGCGTAGATCTTGGCCGGGAGCGGGGTGGTATTGGAGAACTCGAGCGTCACGTGTCCTTCCCATTCCGGCTCGAGCGGCGTGACGTTGACGATGATGCCGCAGCGCGCATAGGTCGACTTGCCCAGGCAGATCGTCAGCACGTTGCGCGGGATGCGGAAGTACTCGACCGTGCGTGCCAGCGCAAAGGAATTGGGCGGAATGATGCACACATCCGCGCTCACATCGACAAAGCTCTTGGCATCGAACTGCTTGGGATCCACGATGGTCGAGTTGATGTTGGTGAAGATCTTGAACTCGCGGGCGCAGCGCACGTCATAGCCGTAGCTCGACGTGCCGTAGGAGATGATCTTCTGTTCACCCACGGCGCGCACCTGGTGGGCGGCAAAGGGCTCGATCATGCCGGTGGTGGCGGCCATGCGCCTGATCCAGGCGTCCGACTTGATGCTCATGAGGGCCTCAGCTTTCCTCGACGACGATTTCCGGGAACTGGCCGCGACGATCGCGCCCGCGCCGCGCCAGGGCGCCGGCGGTGTGGCGGGCCATCTCGAGGTAGGCCAGCGCGCGCGGCGTGCCCGGCGCGCTCACCACCGTGGGTGCGCCGCTGTCAGCCTCTTCGCGCACCCGGGAGTCCAGGGGCAGCTCACCGAGCAGCTGCACGCCGTGCTCGGCGGCCATGCGCGCTCCGCCGCCGGCGCCAAAGATGTGCTCCTCGTGTCCGCACTTCGGGCACACGTGCAGGCTCATGTTCTCGACGATACCGAGCACGGGAATGGCGACCTTCTCGAACATCGCCAGGCCCTTGCGGGCATCGGCGAGGGCAATGTCCTGCGGCGTCGTGACGATCACGGCCCCCGAGACCGGCACGCGCTGGGCGAGCGTGAGCTGGATATCGCCCGTGCCCGGCGGCATGTCCACGACCAGGTAATCGAGTTCACCCCAGGACGTGTCGGCCAGCAACTGGCTGAGTGCCGCCGTCACCATCGGGCCGCGCCAGACCACCGCCTGGGCGGCATCCACCAGAAAACCGATGGACATCGCCTTGATGCCGTGCGCGATGAGCGGTTCCAGATGCTTGCCATCCGGTGCCGAGGGCCGCTGGCCGCTCAGGCCCAGCATCAGCGGCTGGCTGGGGCCATAGATGTCGGCATCGAGGATGCCGACGCGGGCGCCGGCGGCCGCCCAGGCCAGCGCCAGGTTGACGGCCACCGTGGACTTGCCGACACCGCCCTTGCCGCTGGCCACCGCGATAATATTGCCCACGCCGGGAATGGGCTTGAGCGGCCGCTGCACGCTATGTGGAACGATTCCACCGCGCAGCTCCAGCTTCAGATCGAGCCCCTTCAGTCCGGCGCTCGCCAGGTGGGCGCTGAGCGCCGAGCGGAACTGCTCCTCATATCCGCCGACGGGGATGCCCAGTTCGATCTCGGCCCGCACTTCCCGGCCGCTGACCTGCAGCTCCCGCAGGGCGCCCGCCTCCGCGAGGGTCTGACGCAGGTAGGGATCGGTGTACTGCTCCAGGGCCGAGCGGACTTGTTGTGCTGTTTCAGCCATGTGCGCATCGGCTCGCGGGCCTGTCGGGGGCCGGGGATTCTAGCCTGACACGCGGCTTGGCGCAGAACAGACATAGGTCACAGGACGCCTACCCGGCCATGGCATAATGTTCAATCCATGAGTTTTCTTGCGAACTTTCGGGCGGACCGACTGATAAGCCAGATCAAGTCGTCCACCAACATCCTGGGAAACGAGGCCCAGCGCGCCATCGCCAAGCTCAAGGAGCTGGGTCCCTCGGCCATCGAGCCCACGCTGGCCGCCCTGCCCGATGCCGACAAGCACGCCACGGTGGCCTTTGTCGATGTCCTGGCGGCGCTGGCCAGCATCAAGACCTTCCCGACCTATGTCGATGCCCTGATCCAGGGGAGCCCGCGCGTCATCGCCGGCGTGGCCTGGGCCCTGACCAGCAGCCGCGGCTATCCCCCGCACCTGCTGCTCGAGGCGCTCGCCAAGCCCGGGATCTCCAAGTCGGCGATCCTGGAGATCATCAATGCCCAGCGGGCGCGCTTCAGCATCCGGGAGCTCCTGACGGCCGCCTACGCGCAGGATTCCAACGAGAAGACCGCCCTGTTCCGCATCATCGGCGAAGTCGTCGACACCGCGGGGGTGTCTGAGCTGCTCGGCCGCCTGCAGGGCAAGGA
>JANXYA010000196.1 GCA_025350345.1 Gammaproteobacteria bacterium | reverse complement strand
CCCGCAAGCAGGTCAATGAAGTGTTCGATTCCCTGAACGGGATCGTCAAGAAGAGCCTGCGCGGCAATGGGCTGTTCACGCTGCCCGGCCTGCTCAAGCTGAAGGTGGTAAAGAAGCCCGCCACCAAGGCTCGCGAAGGCGTCAACCCCTTCACGGGCGAAAAGATGATGTTCAAGGCGAAGCCGGCGAGCAAGAAAGTGCGCGCGCTGCCGCTCAAGAGCCTCAAGTCAATGGTGAACTAGAGCTCCACTGGCATTTACCGCATCGTCTGGTGCGGTTTTAGTCGCCATTCTTAAGGGCCCGGACCTGCCTGCAGGTGCCGGGCCCTTTGTTTGGTGCCGGCGGGCCATTCCTCGCCGATGCACGCCTGCAGTTCATGCAGCCGGCCGTGAAAAAAGTGCCCGACACCCGGGAGCATCCGCACGCGGGCCTGTGGCGCCATGCGCGCGGCCCAGCTGCGCACGCTCTCCGGCGCGACGATCTCATCGGCGCTGCCCTGGACGATCAGCCAGTCGCATTGCGGCATCTCCAGGCCCGCGAAGCTGACGCGATCGACCGCCGGGGCGACGCTGATCAGCCACAGCGGATCAGCCGCTGCCGCAGCGCGAATCGCCACCGCGGCGCCAAAGGAAAATCCTGCCAGCAGGAGCGGTACGCTGGGCCAGCGTGCGCGCGCCCAGGCCACCGCGGCGAGCGCGTCCGCGCTCTCGCCCACGCCCTCATCGTGACTGCCCTCGCTCGCGCCGACGCCGCGAAAATTGAAACGCAGCGTCACCGCACCGCCATCGCGCAGCGAGCGGGCCAGGGTATGCACCACCTTGTTGTGCAGGGTGCCGCCAAAGAGCGGATGGGGATGGCAGACGACGGCGCTGAAGCGCAGCGGGACGCCTGCCGCCGGCTCCTCGATCAGCGCCTCGAGCCGGCCGGCCGGCCCGTCAATGATGGCGGCGGGAGCGCCTGGACTGCCCACTGGTCACGCTTTTTCGCCTGGCGCGAAATCCAGCGAGGCGGAATTGATGCAGTAGCGCCGGCCCGAAGGGCGCGGGCCGTCATCGAACACATGGCCCAGGTGCGCGTTGCAGCGCGCACAGCTGACCTCGGTGCGCACCATGGCGAGCGAGCGGTCGGTATGGGTGCGCACCCGTTCGCCGGCGAGCGGCAGCCAGAAACTCGGCCATCCCGAGCCGCTGTCGTACTTGGTCGCGGAGCTGAACAGCTCGGCGCCGCAGCACACGCAGCGGTACAGGCCCTCGTCCTTGTGATGCGCGTAGGCGCCGGTGAAGGCCCGTTCGGTGCCCTTTTCCCGGGTCACGTGATACTGGAGCGGCGTCAGCCGCGCGCGCAGCTCCGCGTCGTCTGGAATGTCATCCTTCATCGGGTCTGTCCTCCGCTCAATGCGCCCCGGCCAGGCGCACGAGCTGGCGGTTGAGGCGGCGGGTGAACTCAGCGGGCTGTTCCACCTGGCCGGAATCCGTCAGGCAGGCCTGATCGTAGAGCAAGCGGGCCAGATCGTCGAAATCCTCGCCCTTGCCCAGCTGGTCCAGGTAGCGGACCAGCGCATGGGCAACGTTGAGCTCCAGCGTCGCCTCCGTCGCGGGGGGCGTCTGGCCCTGGGCCTGCAGCAGGCGCCGCATCGATTCAGACAGCGCGCTTTCATCGCGCACCAGGCAGGCCGGTGAATCCTCCAGCCGCGCGCTGGGGCGCACCTCGCGGACCCGCTCGCCCAGGGCGTCCTTGCAGCGCTTGAGCAGCCCCTTGCTTCCCTTGAGCGCGGCATCGGCGCGCTCCTCATCGCCCAGGTCGGCGAGCGCGCCGAGTTGCAGGTCGCCGCGCGCCGCATCCTTGAAGCGCTTGCCCGAGTACTCGCCGAGCTGGCCCATCACCCACTCATCGATGCGGTCCGCCAGCAGCAGGACCTCGACGCCCCGCTTGCGCAGCAGCTCGATATGGGGGCTCCCGCGGGCAGCCGCGTGGTTCTCGCCGATGACGTAGTAGATCCGCTCCTGGCCCGGCTTGATCCGCGCCAGGTAGTCGGCGAGGCTGACATTCTCCTCCTCGCCGGCGTTGGCGGTGCTGGCAAAGCGCAGCAACGGCAGGATGCGCTCGCGGTTGGACGGGTCTTCACTCAGGCCTTCCTTGAGCACGCGGCCGAATTCCTTCCAGAAAATGGCGTAGTTCGCGGCGTCCTCGCCGGCCAGTTTCGTCAGCAGATCCAGCGCCCGGCGCGCCAGCGCGCTGCGCATCGCCTCGACCTGCTCGTCCTGCTGGAGGAGTTCCCGCGAGATGTTCAGCGGCAGGTCGCTCGAATCGATGACCCCCTTGATGAAGCGCAGGTACAGGGGCAGGAACTGCGCGGCGTTGTCCATGATGAACACCCGCCGCACATAGAGCTTCAGTCCGCGCGCCGCGTCGCGCTGCCACAGGTCGAACGGGGCCTGCGAGGGCACGTACAGCAGCGTGGTGTACTCGCGCTTGCCCTCGACACGGTGGTGGCTCCAGATCAGCGGATCGGCCCCGTCATGGCCGATGTGGCGGTAGAAGGCGCGGTACTCGTCATCGCTGATTTCAGTGCGCGGCCGCGCCCACAGGGCCTGCGCCTGGTTGACGACCTCGTATTCGAGGTTCGCCCCTTCCTTGGGCAGGCGCACCGGAAAGGCAATGTGATCCGAATAGCGACGCACCAGCGTGCGCAGGCGCCAGGGGTCGGCAAATTCGCGGGCGTCGGCCTTGAGGTGCAGCACCACGGTCGTCCCGCGCGCGGCACGCTCCACGGTCTCCACCGTGAATTCCCCATCGGCGCTCGACTCCCAGCGCACGCCCTCCGTCACCGGCAGGTCCGCGCGGCGGCTGAAGACCTCGACGCGCTCGGCGACGATGAACGCGGAGTAGAAGCCGACGCCGAACTGGCCGATCAGCTGCGCATCGCGCTGCTGGTCCCCGGTCAGGCGGCCGAAGAACTCGGCGGTGCCGGACTTGGCAATCGTGCCCAGATGCAATATGGCCTCTTCCCGGCTCAGCCCTATGCCGTTGTCGCGCACGCTGAGTGTGCCGGCCTTGGCATCAAAGTCGATCCAGATGGCGAGCTCAGGATGCTCGGCGAGCAGCTCCGGGGCGCTGAGGGCAAGGAAGCGCAGGCGGTCGTTGGCGTCCGAGGCATTGGAAATGAGCTCACGCAGGAAGATCTCCCGGTGGCTGTACAGTGAATGGATCATCAGCTGCAGGAGCTGGCGCACTTCGGCCTGAAAGCCGTGCGTCTGGCGTGCTTGGGTCATCGGAAAACGCCCTCGTGACCGGAACAGCTCCGGAGAGGTGCGTTTTATGGGGCCGAACGCCCCCTAAATCAAGTCAGGTTGCGCAGCATGTGGCGGGCGGCGCCGAACCAGTCATCCATCTCGTCCCAGAACAGCAGCAATACTTCCACGGGCGGTTTCCTTTAGGGTTGCGACCATCGTAGAAGCTGCGCGCGCCCGGCGCCGTGTTGTGGCTCACAGCCCTAAGGCGTGCAACGCGCTTGCAGCCGGGGTCCGCGCTGCGTAGGCTGATGCTCTGACATAAGCGAGCTCGCTTCGGGGTAATGCGCATGCAGCGGATCGTCGTCCTGAATCCCAAGGGCGGCTCGGGCAAGACCACCATCGCCGTCAACCTGGCGGGCTACTACGCGCTCCAGGGCGATCGGCCGGCGCTGATCGATTATGACCCCCAGGCGTCGGCCACTCAGTGGGTGCGCAAGCGCCAGCCCGGCCAGCCGGCCATCCACCTGATCAGCACCTCCGAGCGCGACAGCCGGGTGACGCGCGCCTTCCAGCTGCGCATTCCGGACGGCACCGGCCGCATCATCGTCGATACCCCGGCCGGACTCGACGCCCACGATATGCCGGAGCTGACGGCCCAGGCCGACAAGATCCTGGTGCCGGTGCTGCCCTCGGACATCGATATCCACGCCTGCTCGCGCTGCATCACCAACCTGCTGCTGGTGGCCAAGGTACGCCGTAGCGAAAACCGCCTGGCGATCATCGCCAATCGCGTGCGCCGCAATACGCTGATGTACGGCTCCCTCACCCGGTTCCTGGAGACGCTCCACATCCCGATCGTCACGACACTGCGTGACTCACAGAACTATATACGGGGCGCCGACCAGGGACTGAGCCTGCACGAAATGAAGCCGCATCAGGCGAGTGAGGACCTGGAAAGCTGGGCGCCATTACTGGCCTGGCTGGATGAGCCGTCGCGTCGGGCGGCGCCGGCACCTGCGGCGCGGCCGAATCTACTTGCCTGAGTCCGGATCCCAGCTGGTGCGGACCTTGTCCGCCCAGTTCTTGTAGTTCGACCAGGTGTAGAGATTGCGGGTGATGGCGGCGTGGCGGCCGCGTGTGCGCTGCATGTGTTCGAGCCAGCGCGCGTAGGCCTCAGCGCCACCTTCAGGTGCCGGGGTGCTGCCCGCGTCGCCCTTGGCGCCGTCCGGGCGCGTCGGCGGTTCGTACTTGCTCATGTGCGCTTACCCTTTGCCTTGAAGGAGGGTACGGGGGTTGGCCCGGGCGGGAGAGGAACTGGGTCACACTGACACGCACGCACAACGCGTATTGCATCTCAGCTCGCGGGGGCCTGCGCCTGGTGCCTAGAGTTCAGGCAACCAGCCGGTAACAGGGCTTATAGCGGCTGCCCGGCAGCTTCATTCGCTGCTGCTGCACAAATGCGCTCAGCAACCGGTCCAGCAGGCGCATGATCGCCGTGTCACCGCGCAATTCGTAGGGCCCGTGACGGGCAATGGCCGCGACGCCCTGCTCCTTGACGTTGCCCGCGACGATGCCCGAGAAGGCGCGGCGCAGGTCGGCTGCCAGTTCGTGCGCCGGCCGTCCCCGACTCAAATTCAGGGCGCGCATCGCCTCGTGCGTGGGCACGAAGGGCTGCTGGAGGGGCGGCGGCACCTCCAGCCGAAGCTTCTCGAACGGGCCGATCCAGGGCGCCGAACGCTGGAATATTCCGACCGTCTCAACCCGATCCGCGATGGCCGGCACTACCTGTATAGCACTGGCACCCGTACCGATCACGGCGATTCGCTTGCCATCAATTCCTGCAAGCTATAAAACAAAACAGGCGGATTAAAATAGCTTTCGATTTCAAACCAAATCCGTGCCTGTACCCGTTCAATATCAGCATCTGGCGCGACTTCGACATCGGCACAAACGGCTATATCTTCAATATTGACAATGTTG
>JANXYA010000182.1 GCA_025350345.1 Gammaproteobacteria bacterium | reverse complement strand
GCCGCAAGCGCGCGCTGCTGGAGCGGGAGGGCGCCGCGAAGGCCGGTCTTTCACGGTAGAATTTGCCGTGTGAGTTCCTGTGCAAATTCCGGCTCACGGCAACGATCGGCGCGACCGCGCGTAGCTGGCCTCGCCGCCGCGCTGCTCCTGGCGGCCGTGCCCGCCGGGGCCGCCCCGCGAGCACCGCTCCCACAGCTGCGGCCACCCGCGCCGACCGATCGTGTGCTCGTGATCGCTCCGCACCCGGACGATGAGACCTTGTGCTGCGCCGGCTACCTGCAACGTGCCGTGCGCGCCGGCGCGACCGTGGGCGTGGTGTGGATCACCGCCGGCGACAGCTTTGAGATCGATGCAATGCTCACCGAGCGCACGCTCCGTCCGCGCTCCGCGGGACTGGAAAAACTGGGGCTGCGCCGGATCGCCGAGGGGCATGCGGCGGCCGACCTGCTCGGCGTGCCGCGCGCCAACCAGTTCCTGCTGGGATTTCCGGATCGGGACATCGCTGAGCTGCTGCAGCACCCGCAGGCACCCGCGCTGCGTTCCCGCTACACCGGCGCCAGCGCGGTTCCCTACAGCGAGGCCCTGCGCCCGGGCGATGCCTACACCGGTGCGGCGCTGCGCGCCAGCCTGCAGGCCGTCATCGATCGTTTCGCACCCACCATCGTGCTGGCCCCATCGCTCCTGGACCGCCACCCCGATCACAGCAGCAGCGGCGCCCTGGCACTCGAGCTGCTGCGCGCAGGCCGCCCGGCCGCACACCTGTATTTCTGGATCGTGCACGCGGGCCTGGACTGGCCTGCACCGGGCGGGCTGCACCGCAACCGGGCGCTGTGGCCACCGCGCCGCGCCGCCGCGCTGCCCTGGCAGCAACTGCCGCTGGATCCGGCACAGGAGGCCGGCAAGCTCGCCGCGCTGCGCGCGCATCGCACGCAGATGGAAGTGATGAGCCGCTTCCTGGACGCTTTCGTGCGCACGAACGAGATCTACGCGCCAGCGCCCTGAGAGCCTTGTGGGGAAAGCGCCGCTAGGCGGCGATCGGCAGTGGCGCGGGGCGCCCCAGGGCGTAGCCCTGCAGGTAATCGACGCCGATCGAGCGCGCCGCGGCGACGGCGGATTCATCTTCCACGTGCTCGGCGATGACCTTGAAATTGAGCGTGCGCGCCAGCTTGATCATGGCCCCCACCATCGCCTGGTTGACCGAGTCGCGCGCCAGGTTGCGCATGAAGGAGCCGTCGATCTTCAGGAAATCGACGGCCAGCAGCTTGAGGTTGGCGAAGGAACCCATGCCGCTGCCGAAATTGTCGAGCGCGAAGCGGCAGCCCATGCCGTGGAGCACGCCGATGAAGCGGCGCGCCTGGTCGAGGTTGGCAATCACGGTGCTCTCAGCGATCTCGAAGCAGACCTGCGCCGGCCGCGCCCCGGTGGCATCGAAGCATTCCACCACGAAGTCCAGGAACTGTTCGTCGGCGAGTGTCTGGCCGGAGATGTTGATGCCGATGCTGCGATTCTGCGGCAAGGCGATGGCACCACGGCCGAGCGCGGTGAGCGTGGTCTGCACCACCTGCCTGTCGATCAGCCCCATCAGGCGGTAGCGCTGCGCGGCCTGCAGAAACTCGGCGGGCGAGACCTGTTCCCCGGCATCGTTGCGCAGGCGCACGAACACCTCCATGGCCGGCCCGGCATCCCCGTCACCGTAGGCGGCGACGATGGGCTGGCAATACAGCTCGAAGCGGTGTTCCTTGAGCGCCGATTGCAGCAGCTGCAGCCAGTGAATCTCACCGGTCTGGCGCGCGTAGACCTGATCGCGCGCCGAGTAGACCATGACGTGCCCGCCCTGCCGCTTGGCCTGGTAGCAGGCGGTATCGGCTGCCGCCAGCGCTTCCTCCAGGGTCCCTGAATCGCGCGACAGCTCGACGAGGCCGACGCTGACGCCGACGTTGAAGATGCGATCGCGCCAGACGAAGCGATGATCGGCCACCTTGCTGCACACTTCATCGGCAATCTGCCGCGCCTTCTCGAGGGGGCACCCCACGAGCAAGATCCCGAACTCATCGCCCCCAAGGCGCCCCACGATGTCGGAGTCGCGCACCGCTGCGCGCAGGAGCTTCGCGATGTCGCGCAGCAATCCGTCGCCGGCCTGGTGACCGCTGGTGTCGTTGATGACCTTGAAGCGATCCAGATCGAGGTAGCACAGGACGTGATTGCTCTCCCCGGCCCGCGCGGCGTCCACCGCCTCCTGCAGCCGGTGCTCGAATTCGCGGCGGTTGACCAGCCCCGTCAGCGCATCGTGCGCGGCCTGGTAGGAAATCTGGCGCGTCAGGCCGCGCGATTCGGTGACGTCGTGCAGCATCAGCACGGCGCCGTCGATCTCCCCCACTTCATCGCGGAGCGGCGCCACGGCCACTTCCATGTGGCGCTCGACCTCGCCCTGGCGCAGCAGCAGCACGCGCCGGCCCAGGTTGACGGGCGATCCGGCACTCAGTGCGTGCTGCACCGGCTCGCTCAGCAGTTTGCGATCCGCTTCGCTCAGGCTGATTGCCAGCTGCTCGAGCGTCTGGCCACGGGCCGACTCGGCCGAGACACCCAGGAGCGATGCGGCCAGCGGGTTGAGGAAATCCACCCGGCCGCCGACATCCACGGTCACGACCGCACCGGGCATGGATTCAAGGGTGGCGCGCGCCCGCGAGCGCACGCCGGCCGGAACTCCGAGCGCCACGTTGGTCTGGGTGGGCAGCACCTCGACGCCCACGATCAGCAAGGCACGATGGCCCTCGTGCTCGACGGGCCAGGAGCTGAGCTCGAGCCGCGAGTTCTGCCCCTGCAGTCCCACCAGGTCCACTTCGTAGCGTTCCGCGGCAGGCTCGCCCAGCAATCGATGGCGGATGTTCCCGCCGACGATCTCGGTGTATTCAGGCGGCACCAGATCCTCGAGCCGGCGACCGATCAGTTCCGCCTGCGGCGCGCCGATCAGGCTGGCAAACTGCGGGTTGGCGTAGGCGATGCCACGGTCGGTCTGGATCAGCACGGCTTCATGCAGCCGATCGCCCAGCTCGCTCACCGAGGTGGGCGGTG
>JANXYA010000160.1 GCA_025350345.1 Gammaproteobacteria bacterium | reverse complement strand
CACACCCACCAGCACCGCACCGGCCCACAGCAAGCCCGGCATGCGCAGCATCACCGCGAGGGTGAGGATCGTGATCGCTCCGACCAGCGCCCAGCACTGACGCGAGCGGTATTCGATGATGTGCCCGCGATCGAACAGGCGCGCCCACAGGGGAAGAAACACCGGGGTCAGCATCAGCGGCACGACGGTGAGCAGCAGGATCTGGGTGAGGCTCGCGAGGTGCAGCCGGTCGGTGAACAGCACGACCAGCTGCGCGTTCATCATCAGGTTGCCAGACCCGTACAGGCCGAGCCAGAACATGTAGCTGCGAAAGCTCGGATCCTCGCGCAGGATTTCACGCAGCATCGACAGGCTGAAGGCCCCATCCGCCAATCCGCTCCCCGCCTCGGCGGCGAGCAGGCGGTACTGGCGCCGCACGCGCACCGCCCGGTAACGGAGCGCGGCCAGCAGACCGCACAGCGCCGCGAGCAGGTACACCCAGCGTGCCGCGGCCGTGTGCAGGTCCAGCACCCAGCCGGCGAGCAGTGCGACGGCCGCGACGCCGAGCGATCCGGCGATCACGATGCGGCCGGTGATTTGCGCCATCACGTGGCGCGGATAGTTGGCGCTCCACACCGCGGCCCGCACCGTGAGGATCCCCGCCCACAGCACGCGGGCGATGATCACCGCGACGATGGTCAGCACCAGGCCCGCGGCGCTGAAGGGCGCCAGGGCGATGAGCCCGACCGAGACGGCAAAGGCGGCCTGGAGGCTCGCGAGCACCCCGACGCGCGCCCGTCCGTGCGCCAGATTGGCCCAGGCGAAACTGGAAATGTTCGCCAGCGCCGGGGCACCGCTCACCAGCGCCACCGCAAAATCCACCCAGTGCGCTGTAACCAGCCCCGTGAAGCCCTTCTTGACCAGCACGGCGACGGTGCCGCCCTCGACCAGTCCGCTGGCGATGCCCAGCAGCGTCCAGGGCCACAGCTCGCGGGCGTACATCGCTTCGACGAGCGGGCTGGGACGCCCGCCCGCCTCCTCGGTGCCGGGTCTGTGCGGCGCCTCAGCCAAATTTCCGGCGAATCAGCGCGTACAGGGCGCGCAGCCCCTGCGTATCGGCCCCTTGCGGCCGCCCCGGGCGGTCCTTCGGATTCCAGGCGTACAGATCGACGTGCAACCAGTCGGGCGTCGTCGTGACGAAGCGCTTGAGGAACAGGGCCGCGATGATGGCCCCGGCAAATGCGCCGGTGGAGACATTGTTGAGGTCCGCGACCTTGCTGGACAACTCCTCGTCATAGCCGCTCCACAAGGGCATGGGCCAGAGCGGATCGGCGACGCTATCGCCCGCCTCCTGCGCCTCAGCCGCGAGCGCGGCACGGCTCGCGAACAGCGCGGGCAGATCCGGTCCGAGGGCCGTGCGCGCCGCGCCCGTGAGCGTCGCGAGGTCGATGAGCAGGTCCGGGCGCTCGCTGTCCGCATCCGCCAGCGCGTCGGCCAGCACCAATCGCCCCTCCGCATCCGTGTTGCCGATTTCCACCGTGAGACCCTTGCGCGAGACCCACACATCGCCGGGCCGGTAGGCCGAGCCGCCGACGCTGTTCTCCACTGCCGGAATCAGCACCCGCAGCTGCACGGGCACCTTCATGGACAGCAGGAGCCGCGCCAGGCCGAGTGCGCAGGCCGCGCCACCCATGTCTTTTTTCATCAGCAGCATGCCGGCCGAGGGCTTCAGATCCAGCCCGCCGCTGTCGAAGCACACGCCCTTGCCCACCAGCGTCAGGCGCGGCGCCCCGCCCCTGGGCCAGCGGCAGTCAATCAGGCGCGGGGGCCGGCTGCTGCCCTGCCCGACCGCGTGCACCAGCGGGTATTGCCGGCGCAGCTCCTCCCCGCTGCATTCGAGAAACTGACCGCCGAATTCTTCCGCGAGGCGGCGGGCCGCCTGCGCGAGCTCGGCCGGTCCCAGTTCATTGGCCGGCGTGTTGATCAGGTCGCGCGACCAGCCGATGGCCGTGGCCGCGGCCTCCGCGTAGGCCGCATCCGCCCGCTCCGGCCGGACCAGGTGCGCCGCATTGAGCGCCTTGGGCTGGCTGCGAAAACGGTTGAAGCGGTAGCTGCCCAGGAGCCATCCGAGCGCAAACTGCGTCGCCGCCCCTTCCGCCAGCCCGGTGGCGAGCGCGTAATGGCCCGCAGGCAATCGCTCCGCACAGGCGGCTGCATCCCAGAGAGAAAGCTGGGACGGATCGGCGAGCGAGCCTAAGCCCCCCACCGCCGCAGCAATGCCGCCCTGGGCACCCGGAATCGTCATCACCCGGCCTCGCTCGGCCTGGAAGGCGTGGCCGCGCAGCCAGGCGGCGGCCGGCGGATCGAGCTGCGCGAGCAGCCGCGGCAGCTGGCCTTCCGTGACCAGCCAGAGCGGGACGGCGGTGGAGCGGCTTTCGGAGCCCAGGAGCATCGCAATAGCTTAACCGTTCGGCACCGCACGCGGCGCGTTTACAGCCGGCTGCATTGACAAGGGCCACATGCCATGGTGTCATCCATGGGCATACACACCTCGTCCAGGGATTCATGCAACTACAGGCAGTTTCGCTCCTTTCCGATCAGGCCCGCCGCGAGGCTCTGGGCCTGCTGCTGCTGCTTAGCAGTCCATGCGGGTGCTGCATGTTGAGCTGAAGTCCAAGGGACCAACAACAACAGAACCCCGCACCGGCCGCCGATGCGGGGTTTTTTTTAGAGTAGTGGAGATTGACCATGCAGTTTTATTCGCAGCGCGATGTCGACAAGAAGGCGCTCAAGGGTGCGCGCATCGCCATCCTGGGTTACGGGAGCCAGGGCCGGGCCCATGCCCTGAACCTCAAAGACAGCGGCTACAACGTCGTCGTGGGCGTGCGCAAGGGGGGCCCAAGCTGGAAGAGCGCCCGGCGTGAGGGCCTCGCGGTGGCCAAACCGGCCGCGGCCGTGGCCGATGCCGACCTGGTGGCGATGCTGGTGCCCGACCTGGCACAGAAGAAGCTTTATCTCGAGATCAAGCCGAAGCTGCGCAAGAATGCCACGCTCCTGTTCGCGCACGGCTTCAACATCCACTTCAGGCAGATCAGGCCGCGCCAGGACCTGGACGTCGTGCTCATTGCGCCCAAAGGGCCCGGCGATCTGGTGCGCCGGCAGTACCAGCAGGGGTACGGGGTACCCTGCCTGATCGCCATCGCCCAGGATGCCACCGGCAAGGCGCATGCGCGCGCCCTCGCCTACGCGCACGGCATTGGCGGCACGCGCGGCGGGGTGCTGGAAACCACTTTTTCCGAAGAGACCGAGACCGACCTGTTCGGCGAGCAGGCGGTGCTGTGCGGGGGTGCCACCGAGCTGGTCGTCAAGGGATTCGAGACGCTGGTGGAGGCGGGCTATCAGC
>JANXYA010000088.1 GCA_025350345.1 Gammaproteobacteria bacterium | reverse complement strand
CAACGCGCTTGCGCTGCGAGTCGCGGGTGCCGTGGGAAAAATTGATGCGGGCGAGATCGAGTCCCGCCTCGATCATGCCCGCCATCACGGCCGGGTCATCCGTGGCCGGGCCCAGCGTCGCGACGATCTTGGTGCGGCGTGCGGTGTCCATGTCAGCTTGATACTCCGGCGCGAGATTGCAGCATGGCGACCGCGGGCAGGGTCTTGCCTTCCACGAACTCCAGGAATGCGCCGCCGCCTGTTGAAATGTAGGAAATGCCGTCCTCTACTCCGTATTTCTCGATGGCCGCGAGGGTATCGCCGCCACCGGCGAGCGAGTAGGCGGCGCTGCTCGCGATGGCATTGGCGATGGCGCGCGTGCCCTCGCCGAACTGCTCGAACTCGAACACGCCCACCGGTCCGTTCCACAGCACCGTGCCGGCCGACTTGATCAGCGCGCTGAAGCGCTCGGCGGTGTCCGGTCCGATGTCCAGGATCATTTCCTCCGCGGTCACTTCGCCCACGGGGCGCACGTCGGCGTGCGCGGTGGCGGCGAACTCACGGGCCACCACCACGTCGGTCGGCAGCGGAATGGCCGCGCCGCGCTCCCGGGCGCGCGCCAGGAGCCGCCGCGCCATGTCGAGCATCTCGGTCTCGCACAGCGACTTGCCCACCTGCACGCCGCTGGCGGCCAGGAAGGTGTTGGCGATGCCGCCGCCGACGATCAGCATGTCGACCTTCTCCAGCAGCGCCTCGAGTACCGTGAGCTTGGTCGAGACCTTGGAGCCGGCCACGATCGCCAGCAGCGGGCGCGCCGGCTTCTTCAGGGCGCGCTCGAGCGCCTCGAGTTCGGCCACCAGCAGCGGGCCGGCGCAGGCCACCGGCGCGAAACGGCCGATGCCGTGCGTACTGCACTCGGCCCGGTGCGCGGTGCCGAAGGCGTCCATGACGTAGATATCGCACAGCGCCGCGATGCGCCGCGACAGTGCCTCGTCGTCTGCCTTCTCGCCCTTGTTGAAGCGCACGTTCTCGCACAGCACGGCGCTCCCGGGCGCGCACTCGACCCCATCGAGCCAGTCCTTGTCCAGCGGCACCGGTGCGCCCAGCAGTTCCGAGAGCCGCACGGCCACCGGCGCGAGGGAAAATTCCGGCTCGAACTTGCCTTCCTTGGGTCGCCCCAGGTGCGAGAGGATCATCACCCTCGCGCCCTTCTCGAGCGCGAGCCGGATCGTGGGGAGTGCGGCGCGGATGCGCGCGTCACTGCTGACGGCGCCGTCCTTGATGGGCACGTTCAGGTCCTCGCGAATCAGCAGGCGCTTGCCCGCGAGCGCCAGGTCCGCCATGCGCAGGATTGCCATGGGTGGCGCCAAGCCTTCAGGCCGCGCGCGACCAGGCCAGCGTGGTGTCGAGCATGCGGTTCGAGAAGCCCCACTCGTTGTCGTACCAGGCGCAGACCTTCACCAGGTTGCCGTCGATCACGCGGGTCATGGTGGCGTCGTAGGTCGAGGAGGCCGGGTCGTGGTTGTAGTCGATCGACACCAGCAGCGCCTCGGTGTAGGCAAGGATCCCCTTGAGCGGCCCGCTGGCGGCGGCCGCCTTCACCAGCGTGTTGATCTCCTCGACGGTGGTGGCGCGCTTGGGGGTAAAGGTCAGGTCCACCAGCGACACGTTGATGGTCGGCACGCGGATCGCGAAGCCGTCGAGCCGGCCCTTCAGTTCGGGCAGCACCAGGCCGACCGCGGCCGCGGCGCCGGTCTTGGTCGGGATCATCGACATGGTCGCCGAGCGCGCGCGGCGGATGTCCTCATGGAACACATCCGTGAGGCGCTGGTCGTTGGTGTAGGCGTGGATGGTGGTCATCAGGCCGCTCGCGATGCCCACGCCGTCATTGAGCACCTTGGCGAGCGGCGCCAGGCAGTTGGTGGTGCAGGAAGCGTTCGAGATCACGGTGTGCGTCGATTTCAGCACGTTGTGGTTGACGCCATAGACGATGGTGGCGTCCACGTCCTTGCCGCCGGGCGCCGAAATCACCACCTTCTTGGCGCCACCGGCCAGATGCTTGCCGGCATCCGCCTTGGTGGTAAAGAACCCCGTGCACTCGAGCACGAACTCGGCGCCCA
>JANXYA010000080.1 GCA_025350345.1 Gammaproteobacteria bacterium | reverse complement strand
TCACGCGCTTCCTGACGCGCGTGCACCAGCGCTACGAGCCCGACTGGTTCTTCATTCCCGTGCTGCTGCTTGGCTTCATGCCCTGGACGCCGTTGCTGCCCGCGATTGCACGGCGCAGCTGGCGCGACCTGCGCGCCGGGGATGGAGCCAGCCTGCTGCTGACGCTCTGGGCAGGATTCTGCTTCCTGTTCTTTTCACTCTCGCAATCAAAGCTGATTCCCTACATCCTGCCGCTGTTCCCGGCGCTCGCCCTGCTCTCGGGACGGTGCCTGGCGCTGCTTGAGCCGCGGCGCCTGGCCCGCAGCTGGCTGGTCGCTGGCGCGCTCTGGGCGCTGCTGGGCGGAGCGGTGCTGTGGATTTGGCAATCCCCCGCCGTGGCCACCCGGCTTGAGCTGGGCGTGGGGCCGGCTGCACCGGCCATCGCCGCTGGCTTCATTCTCGCCGGGCTGATCACCGGCGCAGGCGCCTGGCTGGCGGTGCGGCGCGGAGCACTGGCGGGAGTGGTGCTGGCCGCGCTGGGCAGCGTTGCGCTGCTCGGCGTAGTGCTGCCGGCGGCAGATCAGCTGCCGCGGCAACGGCAACTTCGCGATCTGGTGTCCACAGTGTCCGCACAGCTCCATCCTGGCACGACGTTCTACTGTGTTGGTGCGTACGAACAGTCCGTGCCCTTTTACCTGCGACGCACCTGCACGCTGGTGGGTTACCGCGGGGAGCTCGATTTTGGCCTGCAGCAGGAGCCGCAACGCTGGGTCCCGGACCTGGACCGGTTCGCGGCCCGCTGGCGGCAGGAGGCCGACGCGCTGGCCATCATCAGCCGGGAAAGCCAGGCCGAATTGCAGCGGATGGGACTGCCGATGCGCGTGATATACACTGCACCTTCCCTGGTCGCGGTAGTCAGGCAATGAAGGGTCCCCAGCTTGCGTTGGTGCTCAGCGGAGTGCTGCTCAATGCCATCGCCCAGCTGCTGCTCAAGGCGGGCGCCGGATCGCTCACCGGCCTGGAATTGCGGGCCGGTAACGCCCTCGCCATCGCCGGGCGGCTCGTAAACGCTCCCATCATCGCCGGGCTCGGCTGCTATGCGCTGAGCGTGGTGTTCTGGATCCTCGCCCTGGCGCGCGTCGAGGTCAGCGTCGCTTACCCGATGCTGTCACTGGGCTACGTGGTCAACGCGCTGGCGGCCTGGTGGCTGTTCGATGAGAACCTGAGCGGCACGCGCATCGCCGGGATCGGCGTCATCCTAATCGGTGTCTGGCTGGTAGCGCGCAGCTCCGGCGGTACCTAGAACCAGGCGGCCCATGGCGATGAGCGATTTCCTGCCCTCCACCCGTCCCTCGATCGACGAGGCCACCATCGCCGCCGTGGGCGAGGTGCTGCGCTCCGGCTGGATCACCAGCGGTCCCAAGGTGCGTGAATTCGAGGCCCAGCTCTCGGCTCTGTGCGGCGGGCGGCCAGTGCGGGCGCTGAGCTCTGCCACGGGCGGATTGGAAATCGGCCTGGCGCTCGCCGGCGTCGG
This sequence comes from Gammaproteobacteria bacterium, assembly GCA_025350345.1. Classification (GTDB taxonomy): domain Bacteria; phylum Pseudomonadota; class Gammaproteobacteria; order Steroidobacterales; family Steroidobacteraceae; genus FEN-1191. The sequence goes on along the minus strand of JANXYA010000080.1, from coordinate 663 downwards.
TCCGGGCGATGAGGTCATCACCACGCCGATTTCCTGGGTGGCGACCGCCAACGTGATCGTGCGCGCCGGCGCGCGCCCGGTGTTCGTCGATTGCGATCCGCGCACGCGCAATATCGACCTCGAGCGCGTGGCCGCCGCGATTACGCCGCGCACGCGCGCCCTGCTACCGGTCGATCTGGCCGGCCTGCCGGTCGACCGCGACCGCCTGTACGCGATCGCGAACGCCCATCGGCTGCGGGTCATCGAAGATGCCGCCCAGTCGATGGGCGCGAACTGGCGCGGCCGCATGATCGGGGCCAGCGGCGATCTGGTCTCCATCAGTTTCCATGCGAACAAGAACATCACCACTGCCGAGGGCGGCTGCCTGGTGCTGACTGACGAAGCGGAGGCGCGCGCCTGCGAATTGTGGCGGCTGCAGGGAGCGGTGCGGCGCGGTGACAGCTGGGAAGGGATGGACGTGACCCTCGCCGGCGGCAAGCACAACCTCACGGATATCGCCGCCTGCATCGGCCTTGGACAGTTGCAGCGCCTGGCCGAATTTACGGAGCGGAGGCGCACACTGGCGCGGCGCTACTTCTCGCTGTTTGACCGCTCGCTCGGTTGCGAGCTGCCGCTGCCAGACTACACGCAGTGCAACTGGCACATGTTCCAGGTGCTGCTGCC
>JANXYA010000042.1 GCA_025350345.1 Gammaproteobacteria bacterium | reverse complement strand
TAGAGGGTGCCGGAGGAAAGATGGCCACGCTTTTGCACGTCGGCACCGGCAAGTTCGTCAGTGGGGCTATCAAGAAAGGCTTCCAGGACTCTTAAGGTCTGGAGGGACATCCTGACGTGACGGTCCGGCTTACCCATAGTTGTAAGTCTACATAGGGTAAGAGGAAAAGTCAAGTTTTTAGGGCAGGGCGCCGTTGCGGGCGGAAAATCGAGGTCGTGGGAGTGACTGAGAAGACTTCAGTCGCTGATCACGGCGACCTAAGAGGGTTCTGTTGCATCCAGGGATTTCGATGGTTGACCGGCCTTCAGGCGTCTGCCAAGGGGTTGACGATCGTGACCCCGGCAATGGTTTGGCCGGCTCCGAGATCCTCACTGTAGAGAGTCGTCGCTCCCGCATGCTCGGCGGACGCGACGATCAAGGCGTCCCAAAAGGCAATCTGCGCCAGCGCGACGATATCGATGGCCCGGGTGACCGTGGTGGGGGTGGTCGGCTCTCGAACCCACGCGCCGTAACTACTCACCGCTTCACGCGCGGTCGATTGCGCGACGGGCGTTGCGATCTTGCGCGTGACGTTGACGTAGAACTCCTGCAACACCTGCACGGACATTCGGCCAGAGCCGGACTCCCACAGCTCCCGCAGCTTTGCGACTGCGCGGTCGCGCTTGCGCCCCGCGTCAGCGTCGTGGGCATAGATCAGGATGTTCGAATCAACGAAGACGAGTTCGCTCATGCAGCGCTTCGCGATTCAGGGGCATGCCCCCCAGCGACAGGGGAGTGGCGAACAGGGCGAACGCCCGTTTGCGCGCCAGCGCATAGCCCGCATCGTCAGCCACCAGCTCCCGCAGTTCGTCGGCAAGCAGAGCACTGACGCTGCGTCCGCGCCGGGCCGCGACGGCCCGGGCCTTTTTTAGCAACCCCGGTTCAATCGCAACCGTAATATTGTGCTTGGCAGTCATGCGTTGGCTCTTCACAATGTCTTCACGTATATTACGTGAATCCATTGCCTGAGTCAAACGGAGCATGACCGAGCCTGATCATGGGATACGGTGCCTGTGCGAACGCAGTCCGCGACCTAGTACCTCCGTTGGCAGACGTTGTCACATCTGACAACATCGTCATTCGGCTCGCCATCCCAACGCTGCAGAGCGCCGGACGGGATTCGACAGGGCCGAGGCCCTCGTTGAATCAGTCATTTAGCGCCGCCGCCGTTACTGCTTGTCGCTGAACTTGATCGCCGCGTGGGTTCCATCGCAGAAGGGCTTGTTCTGCGACGCGCCGCAGCGGCACAGGGTTGCGCGGTTTCGCACTTCGTACTTGAAACCATCCGCTCCGATGACCTGAACTCCGCCTCTTAACCAGACGGGCCCCGAACACCCCTTGGCGGGGTCTTCGATCAGCCCAATCGAGGGCTCAAAAGTCGGCTCGATTGCCAGACCCGAGGCGTTATCCCAGGCCACCAGCCGTCCCGACGGGCAGTCGCCGGCCTCTCTCACGAATTGTTTGCTCGCCGCTGGATTGTCGGTCTGGTTGACAAGATTCCACACCTGCCCGTGCGGATCACAGAAGCGCGCAAACGCACACAGGCTTTCTGCATCGGTTAGAGACATCGCCGGTCCCCGCATCACCTTGGCCTGGTCCCGATAGGGTTTGCGGCGGGCTGTCTCGGTGCCGTCAAAGCCAGTTCCCTTATGCGATCCGTCGCAGAACGGCTTGCTAGCGCTCTGCCCGCAGCGACAAAGGGAGTACTGCTCTGGTGTTGGGATAGTCGGGCCTGCAACCCACTTGACCGACTCGCCGGCAGCATTGGTGCTGATGGTTTGCCTGGTCATCGGCAAGTTGCCGGAAACCTTATAAGGACCGTTTTTTACAATTTGGACCGTTGCGTTGATGGCTCCTTTCTGACTCATCGAACATCTCCGGCGGGTGTGGGGAATTTCAATCGTAATCACCTGGGCTGTGCCGCCAGTATATCGACACTCAGCTACGAGCCGTCTCCTAGGCTCCCGGAATTCTCAGGCAATGGGTGCGCCGCAAGCAGATGCGCCGTCGTCGATGGGCCCTTTCGAAGACGGTGTTCGTACGTCTGGCGGGTACGCCTTGGTGAGCATCGTGTCGACATGGATGCTCCTTCTGGCTGCCGTAGCAGTCTCCAAGGGGTGCCCACAAATTCCCGGGAACTCCAGGGCACGGTGCCGAAGGCATGGTTGGGATAGTGTGGGGGAAAGGTGCAGAATGGAACCCTTCGAGACCGCCAACCCCTTAGGTTTTTGGGAGACAGCAATGAATCGCAAGATGATCTTCAGCTTACTTGGAATGCTTTCGCTGAGCGCTGCAGGAACGTTGCAGGCTCAAGTCACCATGGGCGAGACGGAGAAAACGGTCGCTGCGCAGGAGCGCCAATGGTTGCAGTCGCAGAAGATGAATAACGCGGAGCTCCTCGCACCGCTCCTGGCAGAGAAGTTTGTCAATACGGGAGGGGACGGGAAGGTCACCAACAAAGCCCAAGCCCTTGCCGAGGCGAAGGCAACCCATTGGACCAGCGTCGAATACAAGAACCTGGAGGTTGTGGCCTATGGCGATGCGGCCATCGCAACCGGCGTGTATATCGCCAAGGGGACCGATGCCAAGGGCAAGCCCATGGATGAGAACGAGCGCTATACGGATACGTGGATCAAGATGCCGGATGGGAAATGGCAGTGTGTCGCCTCGCAAGGAACCGCCATAAAGAAGTAAGGAATCGGGTTATTTACTCAGGTTTCGTCCGGGGGACCGGCACGAGCGGGCCAGAATCGTATTCTGCGGCCCGGGTGGGCGGTGCGCGACGGCGGCGCGAACGATCAGGCTCATCGCAGGCACGGGATTCCGGCGCCCTCGACGCGAGCGCGTGCGCGACCCTGAGTCAGCGATAGTAGAAGAAGGTATTGGCCGTGATGCCATGGGCGTAGTGTATCCACGCCGAAGAGTGGCCCTTTATTCCTGCCGAAGCTGACGGCAGGCAATGCGTGGCACCACGGAAGGTTCCGTCGCACTGGCGGTCTCCGCTCAGCATCGGGTCCCCGCCCAGGTGGGGCCCATGGCGATACAACCGATTGTTTGAAATGAGATTTATGGACGCCCCAGGACCCCGGCCGCCGACGGTACCAGATTGTCCGAGGTAACTCAGCGGCCGTGGATGTGCTGGATCATGAGCCGCGCGGCCACATTTGCATCCGATCGAGCTCCTGGCGGACCGCGTCCCTGTAGCGCTCGCTGCTGGTCACGGTAGCGCCCCCTGCCAGCAATAAGATGACATCGCCTCGGGGGGTGCGACTGAGCTCCCGCACGTGGGTGAGGTTGACCAGACAGGAGCGGCTGACCTTGAGCATCGGCTGGGAAGCCATGGAAGACTCGGCGTGCTGCAAAGTGCTGCGTACGGTGTAGACCTGTCGTCCGACGGTCAGCTGGACGTAGTTGCGGTCGGACTCGATCATCTCGATGAGACCGACATCCAGGACGTGCATGCGACCATCGGCCTCACCGAGGATCCGGGGCCGCGGCTCGCGCAGCGCCCGTGCGCTCTGCTGCAGCTGTTCCAGCACGCCCGCGAGTGCCATTTGCCGCTGGGCGAGGCTCTCGACCTGGTGGCGCAGGCGCACTCGCGCCAGGGCAGATCGAAAGCGTTCGCCATCGAAGGGCTTCACAATGTAGTCGACGGCGCTGACCTCGAAGGCAGCCAGGGCGAAGCGATCGTAGGCTGTTACAAATACAATGTGGGGCAGCGACTGTGGTTCCAGGGCTCGCGCGAGCGCGATACCGCTCAACGGAGTGATCTGGACGTCGAGAAAGACAATATCGGGTGGATGGGCGCGGATCGCGTCCAGCGCAGTGCCGCTGTCCGCGAATTCGCCGACGACGCGAAGATCGGGCTCGCGGTCGCAGCATTCCCGGAGCATCCGCCTGGCCGCCGATTCATCATCAACGATCATCACATTGAGTGTTTGAACGGGCAGGGGTGCGAATTCGGTGGCGTTCGATGGCATCGCCCCTCACCCGTCACCGTGCAGCATCGGCAGGCGAAGCTCGGCAACCCACTCGCCAGTAGGCGCGAGGCCGGCCTGGCAGGTGGCCCGGCCGCCGAATTGAATGGCCAGTCGCTCGCGCACATTTTTCAGTCCGATCCCGGCGTGCGAGCCGTCCGCGACGGCGCCGGCCGACGACATCGAGTTGACGACGCGCAGGATGAGTGTCTCTCCGTCCACGGTGATCTCGATGCGGATGATCACCGGCGATTGCAGCTGGGCGAGGCCATGAACGACGGCGTTTTCAACGAGCGGCTGAAGAATCAGACTGGGAACCCAGACCGGAGGAACGGCATCGGGCCCCGGGACCGCGAGGATGAGCCGGTCCGCGAAGCGCCGCTGCTGGAGCTCCAGATAGAGCCGTACAAAGTCCAGCTCATCCTGCAGCTTCGTCAACTCGTGCTCTCCGGCCCGCAGGGCG
>JANXYA010000038.1 GCA_025350345.1 Gammaproteobacteria bacterium | reverse complement strand
CACGGCGTGCCGGTCGGCGGGGAGCTGGAGTACATCGACGGCGGCACGCTGGCCCACGCGCTCGCGGGCCGGCAGAGCGTCTAGCGCCGTCCGCGCGGAGCACGCTCCAGCAGTTGTGCGCGCAGCCGGCGCAACCTCCGGTAGCTTTCATAGCGGCGCGCGCTGATGGCGCCGGCGGCCACGGCGGCCAGCACCGCACAGTGCGGTTCCTTGAGGTGCTGGCAGTCGGCGAAGCGGCATCGGGGCGCATGCTGTTCCACTTCGGCAAATCCCAGCGCGCGCGGCTCGAGCTCGGCAATGGCTGGAGCGAAATCGCGTACTCCGGGCGAGTCGATCAGCGCGCCGCCGCCGGGCAGCGCGTACAGGTGCGCCGCGCTGGTGGTGTGGCGGCCTTCCGCGCTGCGGAGCAGCTCACCCACCGGCGCATCGCTCCCGGGAACGAGCACCCGCAGGAGCGAGGACTTGCCGACGCCCGACTGGCCCGCGAACATCACGGTCTCGCCGCGCAGCCGCTCGCGCAATGCATCCAGCCCCGCGCCGCTGCGGGCGCTGCAGCGGCAGATCGAGATGCCCAGTGCCGCGTACTCGGCGAGCCCGAGCTCCTCCTGCGGGGCGAAGGCCTCGTCGGCCTTGTTCGCGAGCAGCATGGCACCCATGCGTGCGCAGCTGGCGGCGGCCAGGTAGCGATCCACCATGAACAGGTCGGGCGCCGGACTCGGTGCCAGCACCACCACCAGCAACGTGAGATTCGCGGCCACCAGCTCGGATTGGCCGCGCGCGTTGGTGCGGTACAGGGCCGTGCGGCGTGCCTCGACCCGCTGCAGCTGCCATTGCCCGTGCTGGGCGTCAAAGACGCACTGCACTTCATCGCCGCACACGAACTGCAGGTCACGTCCGGCGGCGCGCGCCGTGACTTCAGTACCGTCTGCGAGGCGCAGGCGCGCCGTGGCGCCGTGGGCGACGAGTACCAGCGCTGCCGGCGAGGCGGGCGAGGCAGCGGACCTCGGGGTGGGCGGTGCAATCACCCTGCTATGATGCCTGAAGGCAGAGGGAGCCGGGCGTGAGCAGCAAGGATCACCTGATCTGGATAGACCTGGAGATGACGGGGCTCAGCCCCGAGCGGGACCACATCATCGAGATCGCCACCGTCGTCACCGACCGGGACCTCAACGTCAGCGCCGACGGTCCGCAGTTCGCGATTCACCAGAGCGAGGCGGTGCTGGCGCTGATGGACGAGTGGAACCAGCGCCAGCACGGCGGCAGCGGGCTGCTGGAGCGCGTGCGCGCGAGCCAGGTGGGCGTGCTTGAAGCCGAAAGGCTCACGCTCGAATTCCTGGCACTGCACGTCGTGCCGGGCGCCTCGCCCATGTGCGGCAACAGCATCTGCCAGGATCGGCGCTTCCTGGCCCGCTGGATGCCCGGCCTGGAGAAATTCTTCCACTACAGAAATCTCGACGTCAGCACCCTGAAGGAATTGGCGGTGCGCTGGCGGCCGGGCGTGGCCGCCTCCTTCACCAAGCGCGCCGCGCACCTGGCGCGCGCCGACATCTACGAGTCCATAGCCGAATTGCGTCACTACCGCGAGCACCTGTTCGTCAAACCGGCATGAATTGCGCGGACAGTGACGCAGTTCGCGCCCCGGCGCGGCGACGCGGACAGTCCTGATGCGCATGCTATATTTGCAGCCGTGATTACGGAATGCGATCTGGTCGTTTCCTGGCGCGCACGGCCGCGCAGCTTCGTCGCGCTCATGGGCGTGTATGAGAGCAATTACCTGCGCCTGGCGGCGCTGGCGGGCAAGCTCACGGAGCTGTCGGGCACCAGGATCTCGGACGTGGCCGGCGATTGCACCCTGGTGCTCAGCGTGCTGGAGCGCGCGCGCTACACCGCGGACCTGCGCCTGACGTACCTGCTGCCGGACCGGCACCGGGTGGCCGCGAGCGAGCGCGTACCAGATCTCAGAATGCGCCTGTACCACGACGCCAGGCTCCTGGAAGCCCGCAGTGTCGGTGGTGCCGGTCCAGAACGTGAACTGGATCGGTGCTGGGCCCGCAACATGATGCTAAATAAGTGGCTGGAATATTGCGCGGAACGCGGCCATTGCCTTGCGGACCCACACCACTGTTGAGACCTCGATCGGAAAGCGTCTGGTCGCGCAGGCCATGAGACGGATCAAGCAACTCGGGTTTCTGCGCCTGGCGCTCGGCCAGGACCGCAAGGCTGTCGCCGAAGACGGCCGCATACTGCACCTGTTTCGCAATCGCATCGAGCTGAAGAAAAGCTACAGCAGTGCGCTCGAGGAAATTCAGCAGCTCAAGGATCGCGTCAAGCAGCAGGAAGGCGCGACGGCGCGGGTGCAGGAGCTGCTCCAGGGCCTGGAAGCACGCCTGGCCGAACCCGACAGCGCCTATCCGGCGCTCGTGTTCTACCAGCTGCGGGAATTGTGGAACCTGGGGCGGAGCCTGCTGCAGCAGTTCGTCGGCGAGCTCGAGGCACAGAAGATCGAGCGCGAGCGCAAGAGCTATTTCGCGCAGTTCAATCGCCAGCAGTTCGGCCGCCGGCAGACCGTCGAGGCCGAATGCATGAACGCCGAGGCCGCGGCGAGCGGCGCGCGGGCGCGCGTCAATGAGCAGTTGCGGCTGCTGGCCGGCCTGCAGCGTTTCTGGCACTACTTTCACCGCCGCACGGTGAGCCGGGCGCTCCATGCCGCCAACATCCAGGCGCTGTTGGCCGAGCAGGCCCTCAGTGAGGCGCGCGCGGCGCGCGACCAGCTCGATGGCGAGCAGCCCAATTTCACCGGCCTGTCACTCGAGGCGCGGCGCGTCATCAACCTCGCCGCGGTCGCGTACGGACAGGTGCTGTGCGATCGGCTGGCACGCACGGGCCTGATGGAGGCGACGCGGGCCGTCAGTTCACGGCGCGAACCGGCTGCCGGGGAATACGGCAATCGCCAGAAATGCGAGCGCCTGATGAACGATATCCAGCGTGCCCGCCTGCTGCTGGAGCGGCGCAGCGATGCGCTGCCGCAGATCCAGGCGCGCACCGAAGCGCTGCGGCGGATCGCGCAATACCGCAACGCGACCGATACCGTGCCGGAAGCCGAGGGCCTCGCCAGTGCCGCCGCCGATGAGGCTTCGCGCGTGCTGAGCGAGGACTGCTGGGATATCTACCGCGTGCTACTTCGCTGAGGAGCGGGCGTCGGCGGTCGTCGTCGGCGCCGCAGTGCCTACCGCCAGCTGTGCGGCGATACGCGCCGCTTCCGCCAGTATCACATCGGGCTGATCATCGCCCGGCGCATCGCTTAAGGCCTTGATGGCCGGGAGGCCGTCCGCCGCGCGCCGCGCGTTCTCGCGCGCCAGCGCCTGCTGTTCCTGGCTGGCGCGCTCACGCTGCCGTTCCTGCAGATTGAGCGACAGTGCGTGGTCCTTGCGCGTCTGCTCCAGTGCGTCCAGCGCGCCTACCAGCCACTGGTAATCGGCATCGTTGGCCGCGTGAGTGCTCTCGCCCTTGGCGAGCGTCTGCACGGTGCCGGCCAGCGGGGCCGAGGCATCGAACGGTACCGCGGCGATGCGGTCCCAGGGCAGTGGTGACTCGAGCGCGCCCTCCCCGACGTCACGGATGTTGACGCGCGCCGGCAGTTCGATGTCCGGTTCGACGCCGCGCAGCTGCGTGCTCTCGCCCGTGACCCGATAGAACTTTCCGATCGTCACGGTGAGCTGCCCGTCAGCGGACTGGCGCGACCAGCGATCGAGGGGGATCAGATTCTGCACCGTGCCCTTGCCGAAGGTGGTCTGTCCCAGCACGAGACCGCGGTGGTAATCCTGCATGGCCGCCGCGAATATCTCCGAGGCCGAGGCGCTGGTTCGATCCACCAGTACGGCCAGCGGACCGCTGTAGGCGACGCCCGGCTCGGGGTCATTGAGCACCTCGATGTGCCCGTCCGTGGTCTTGAGCTGCACCACCGGCCCATGGTCGATGAACAGGCCGGTCAGCGCGGTGGCCTCGGGCAGGAAGCCGCCGCCATCGGCGCGCAGGTCGAGCACCAGCGCGTCGATCGCACCGGTGGCCTGCAACTCGCCGATCAGGCGGCGTACGTCACGGGCGGTCGTGCGGTAGTTCGGAT
>JANXYA010000027.1 GCA_025350345.1 Gammaproteobacteria bacterium | reverse complement strand
GCGGTTCTTTGAGCCGACTTCGAAGGCCGTCACTTCCTCTGGCTGGAAGGTCAGGGGCACCTGCGTGGCGTTGGTCGCCCCCGGATTCGTGCCGCCGTTCTTCCAACCCGTCGAGACCAGCCCGTAGAGCAGATTGTCCCTGGTCAGGTCGACATCCAGGCCGATCTTCCAGGTGGGTTTGTGGTCCCGCGTGTACTGCGTGGACTGAATGGTGAAAAACTGCAGGTCCTCATCCTTCTGCAGTTCCCGCTGATAGCGCAAGCCCGCCGTGAGGGCAAGCCGGCTATTGAGGCGGAACGTGGACTGGCCGTAGATTGCCGCGTCGTTGCGCGTCACGGTCCTGGCCTCCACGAAATTCAGCACGGAATTGAACGGCGGCAGAGTGATGGGGGAAGGATTCAGCAGCGCCGGCAGGTAATTCGAAAATGGCGCCGGACCGGTCGCTTCGAGAAAATAGTTGTAGTTGCTGTGGTTCAGGTAATAGGCGCCGAGCGCCCAGTCGAGCCGCTCATCTTGGTGCGTGAGATTGAATTCCTGGCTGAACGCATCGGAATTGTTGTACCAGAACGGCAGCACATCCCAGTTGTCGAAGGCAAAGCCGATGATGTTGATGTTCGTCAGCGCCTCATTGAGCCGGTCGCCGTCTTCGCTCTGGTTCTTTCTCAGCCGCTGCAGGCCGCTCAATGACCTGAACGTCGCGCCCCAGGGCGTCTCCCATTCGATGCTGGCCGAATAGAGGTCGTTCTGGAGCGTGAAGATGCCCGGGTAGTCCTGGCTCAGTTGCCGCGGATCCTTGTTCGGATCGAGCTCGCTCTTCTGCGCCGCCGCGTGCTGGTTGGACTTGGAAAAATATGCCGACAGGTAGACCGAAACATTGGCGGCAGGCTTCCACAGGAGCGATCCCGATCCGCCGTAGGAGTTGGCGTCATCTTCGCCGTAGCCGTCCTCGGCTCCGCCCTTGATCTGGGAGAATCCGCTGTGCGTGTAGCGTTGCACGGTGCCGAGGAAGGCCACATTGTCCGCCAGCGGAATATTCAGCGAATCGTGCGTGCTAAACAGGTCGTAGGTGCCGCCGGCGACGCTCACCCGCCCGGAAAAGGCGGAAAAGTCGGGCTTCTTCATGACCAGGTTGATCGCACCGCCGGTGGTTCCCTGGCCAAACTCGGTCCCCTGCGGGCCGCGGTACACCTCGACGTCCTGCAGTTCGCCCAGTTCGGTCCCAAAGGACAGTGGATTGGCGAGATAGACGCCATCCATGTAGACGAGGACGCTCGGTTGTGTGCTCAAGTTCTGGGCAGTTTCCCAGCCCACGCCGCGGATGGCGACCACGCGCCCGGCGCCGTCGTTCTTGGCCACCGTCAGGCCGGGGACGTAACCATTGAAGTTGTCCAGCCGGCCGATGTTCGAGCGCTCGAAGTCCTGGCCCGACATGACGGAGATGGCGACCGGCGCGTCCTGCAGCTCGACCTGTCGCTTGCGTGCGGTGACGATGATCTCCTCGAGCGTCTGGGCAGACGTCGCGGAGGAAGCGCTGGCTGCCGCCTGCGCAGCTGCCGGACCGGCTGCGCTCGCGAGCGCAACAGCCAGGATGATTCGCCGCGCCGTGCATCCGCGGCACGTACCCATGCCCATGTTCATCATGCCTGGCTGTCACTCCACCTTGGCGGCCGCATGAACGCGGTGAGGATGACGATCAGTAACACAGCCGATGCGTACACGCAGAATAGACCGGCGTATCCGCCAGAGCGATCCGCAACGAACCCTGCCAGCGAAGGTCCCACCATCGCGGCCGTTGTCCCCAGATTGAAAGTGCCGTAGATCTCCGGATTGTCGGCAGTGCCGAAGTAGTTCACCAGCAACACCGCCGTTGCGAAAAGACACATGCCGAATCCGAATCCTTCGCCTACGGCGAAAATGGTCATTGCCACCCAGTTGCCGGCCACCGCGAGCGCAGCCATCCCGATCGCTTCGCCGACGAGCGCGCTCACCAGCAGCCACTTTGGGTCGATATGCGTGGCGAGCCTACCGCCCAGGAAACGCGAGGCGGCGCTGACCGCTCCGCCCGCGCTCAAGACACCCGCCGCGACCATGGCGGAAACGCCCAGCATGCTCATGTGTTGGACCGCCCAGCTACTCGCGGTCAGCACGCATAGAAGCGTGGCCGTCATCGCCGTAGCAACGACCCAATATTGAGGCGTACGGACGGCCCTGCGAAAGGTCCATTCGACCGTGGACAGATAGACGCGCGCGGCAGTTGGTTCCCGGGGAGGCGCCGCCGCCTCGCTTCCTGCGCCGGTCCTGTCGGGCGGGCGCTTGACGAATATGAGCGCGAGCATTGTCAGCGCCAGCATCGCCGCGGCCATCGTCCACCAATGCACACGCCAGGAGTGAGTGGCGGCGAGAATGCCGCCGGCCACGGCTGGCCCCGCAACGGCGCCCAGTCCCCCGATCGTCATGTATTCCCCGATCGCCGCCGAACGTCTCTCGGGCATCCACCCGGCAAGCAGATACAGCGCCGGGACCGTGGCGCAGGAAGAGAACCCAAGGCCGAGCAGGGCGGCCGCAATGTAGTACTGCCCCAGATTGTGCGTCAACGCCAGCAGGCAGAAGCCCAGCGTCATGATCGCGCCCCCGGCGCCATAGGTGGCCTTGATGCCGAAGCGTCGCAACGTCCACGCAGGCACCGTGCTGGCGAGGCCGACTGTGAGCGCGAACAGGGAGAAGCCGCTACCCGCCTGGAATTGCGTCCACGACAGCTCTGCGATCATGGCGGGCAGCATGACGCCCAGGGAACTGAAAGTCGCTCCGGAGATCAGGAAGAAGATGGCGCTGATGACGGCGAACAGCGCCCACTTTCCGGTTCTCGGGCGGGTGCCGTGGGGCGATTCCCGCGGGCCATTGTGCATATCCATATTCCATTCAAGCCCGACAGCGGCGCGTGCGCATTGTACGGACGGGCATCGACATGCGATAGACTGCCGACGGCCGGAAATCGCCCACCGGTCATGAAATACAGCCACGCGAGCACCAGCAGCTGCAGTGAACCACCAGGCCTTTCCCTCACATGCCCGTGTAGTAGTCGTGGGCGGCGGAATCATCGGTACCTCAGTGGCCTATCACCTGGCGCTTATGGGCTGGCAGGACATCGTGCTGCTGGAGCGCGACCGCTTGACTTCGGGCACGACCTGGCACGCAGCGGGCCTGATGGTGACCTTTGGGTCGACCTCGCAGACTGCCACGGAGATTCGCAAGTACACGCGCGATCTGTACAGCCGCCTCGAGGCCGAGACCGGCCAGGCCACGGGATTCGCGCCGATTGGTTTCATCGAGACCGCGACCGACAGGGACAGGCTGGAAGAGTATCGGCGCGTCGCGGCCTTCAATCGCTACTGCGGCGTCGACGTGCAGGAGCTCTCCCCGCGACAGGTCCAGGAGCTGTTCCCGCTGGTCAGCATCGACGGGATGGAGGCCGGCTTCTACGTCAAGGACGACGGTCGCGTGAATCCGGTGGATGTTACGATGGCGCTCGGCAAAGGGGCGCGCATGCGCGGCGTGAAGATCCTGGAGGGCGTGCCGGCCCTCGGCGTGTTGCACGAGCGGGGCCACGTGCGCGCCGTGCGCACAGCGGGCGGGGACATCCACACCGAGATCGTTGTCAATTGCGCCGGGATGTGGGCACGGCAGTTCGGTGCCCTGGCCGGCGTCAATATTCCCAACCAGGCCGCCGAGCACTACTACCTCATTACCGAGGCAATCAAGGGGTTGCCGCCACGCATGCCGGTGCTGGAGGATCCGGGCGCCTACGGCTACTACCGGGAGGAGGGTGGCGGGCTCATGGTGGGGCTGTTCGAGCCCGTGTGCGCGCCGTGGAAGATCGAGGGCATTCCCGCAGACTTTTCCTTCGGTGAGCTGCCACCCGACTGGGATCGGATGACGCCGTTCCTGGAGCGCGCGATGGCGCGCGTGCCGATCACGACGCAAGTGGGCATCAGGAAATTCTTCTGCGGGCCGGAGAGCTTCACCCCGGACCTGCGGCCGTTGGTGGGTGAGGCCCCGGAACTGCGAGGCTATTTCGTCGCGGCGGGATTGAACTCCGTGGGGGTGCTGAGCGGCGGCGGTCTCGGCCGCGTGCTGGCGCACTGGATCGTGACCGGCTCGCCCGACGTCGATGTCACCGGGTTCAATGTCGACCGCGTGCACGCCTACCAGGCGAATCCTGAGTATCGCCGCCTGCGCACCATCGAATCGCTGGGCATGGTGTACAAATGCCACTACCCGACGATGTCGCCCACCTCCGCGCGTGGTGCGCGCCAGTCACCCTTCCACGATCGCCTGGCCGCTGCGGGCGCCTGCTTCAGGGAAGTGAGCGGCTGGGAAAGTCCCGATTGGTACGGACCGCCGGGCGCAGTTCCCGATCCGGGGCCGCTCTGCTGGGGCCGCCAGAGCTGGTTTGGCCGATGGCAGGCCGAGCATCAGGCGGCGCGCGAGCACGTCATCGTCATGGACATGTCCTTCATGGGTAAATTCCTGGTCCAGGGGCGCGATGCCGGCCGCTGCCTGAGCCGCATTTCGGCCAACAACGTCGATGGCGCCGCCGGAATCATCACCTACACGCAGTGGCTGAACGCGCATGGGTTGCTCGAAGCGGATCTCACCGTCACCAAGCTCGACGCTGAGAAATACCTGGTCGTCGTGACCGACACGATGGTGCGACACGCCGAGGCCTGGATGAAGCGGCACCTGCCCGAGGATGCGCACGCCTTCGTCACCGACGTCACCTCCGCGTTCGGGCAGCTCAACGTGCAGGGGCCGCGCTCACGCGAGCTGCTGCAGACGCTCACCACGCAAGACCTGTCGAATGACGCCTTTCCATTCCGCAGCGCACGCGAGATCGATATCGGCCTGGCGCGTGCGCTGTGCGTACGCATCACGTATCTGGGCGAGCTCGGCTTTGAGCTCTACGTTCCCGCCGAGCAGGCCCGCCAGGTCTACGACCGCCTGGTGGAGGCCGGACGGGTATTCGGGCTGGTGCACGCCGGACTCCGCGCGCTCGGGAGCCTGCGCATGGAGAAGGGGTATCGCGACTACGGCCACGACATCGACAACACCGACGATCCTTTCGAAGCGGGGCTCGGCTTCGCACTGGACCTGGCCAAGCCGGGCGGATTCATCGGCAAGGAGGCCCTGCTCGCCCGCAAGGCCGCCGGATTGCCCGCACGCCGGCTCGTGCAGGTGCTGGTGACCGATCCAGAGCCGCTCATGTTCCACGCCGAAATCGTGCGCCGCGATGGCCAACCGGTCGGATACATCCGTTCCGCCTCATACGGTCACACGCTCGGCGGTGCGGTCGGACTCGCCATGATCGAACCGGGGGTGCCGGTCGATGAGCGCTACCTCGGTTCAGGCGCGTGGGAGGTCGAGATCGCCGGCCGGCTCTATCCGGCGAGCGTGTCGCTGCGCCCGCTGTACGACCCGGGCATGCAGAGGATCAAGAGCTGATGGCCACAGCCGACGTCGATTTCATGCGTGCCGCGCTCGCGCAGGCCAGCTCGGCAGCAACGGCCGGCGAGGTGCCGGTCGGCGCCGTGCTGGTGCACGATGAGCGCATCATTGGCACAGGCGCAAACCGGCCGATCAGCCGCTGCGATCCGACCGCGCATGCGGAGATCGAGGCGCTGCGCAGTGCGGCCCGCGCACTCGCCAGCTATCGCCTTAACGGTTCGGTGTTGTACGTGACGCTCGAGCCCTGCCTGATGTGCGCGGCTGCCATGGTGCACGCGCGCGTGCGCCGCGTCGTCTTTGGCGCCTGGGATCCGCGCGCCGGGGCCGCCGGCAGCATGCTCGACGCCTTTGCACTGCCTGGGCTCAACCACAGGGTCGACGTGTTCGGCGGCGTCCTGGAGGAAGAGTGCGGGGCGCTGCTACGTGATTTTTTTGCGAGCCGGCGCGCCTGAGGCAGGCGCGGCGCCGACGGGCCCAATGAGGTTGGCCGCCTGGCGGTCACCGTACCACTCCAGGACGGCGAGAAAACTGCGCACCTGCTCGACGAAGCGCACGGGCTCCCACCCGCGCGCATAGCCGCGCTTGGCCTGGCTGTACCAGCGCTCCTGTGCGAGCCAGGGCAGATACTGGCTGACGGCGGCCCAGGAATCCGGGTCCTTGCCCTGCATCTGGGCGAGGATGCGTGCATCCTCGAGATGCCCGAAGCCGACGTTGTAGGCGGCGAGCGCCAGCCAGGTGCGGTCGGGCTCGGGCACATGCTCGGGGATCATGCGCAGCACCTGTGCGAGATAGGCCGCGCCGCCCGCGATGTTCTGCATGGTATTGCCGCGATCGGCGACGCCCATTGCCCGGGCCGTCTGCGCCGTCAGCATCATGATGCCAGCGGCGCCATCGGCGCTGGTGGCCTGATCGCTCCAATGCGATTCCTGGTAGCCGACCGCCGCCAGCAGCCGCCAGTCCAGGCTGTGCGCAGCGGCCGCCTGCTCGAACCCGGAGCGCAATTCCGGCAGGCGCGTGCCGATGTCATCCTGGAAGCGCCGCGCCTCCAGGTATTCGAAACCGCCGGCCTCCGCCTCGGCATCGCTGGCGAGCCGGCGCAGCAGTCCTGAGTCGCGCGCGCTCATGAAGAAGCGGTTCACCGCATCGCGCAGCTCCAGGTCGGAGCGACGCACCAGCCACTGCACGGGCCGTGGGTCCGGAAGCGGAAAGGCGACCGCCACGTCCGGATACAGATGGCGTGCGAACTCGAACTCGTTGCGATCGACGATCGCGTAGTCGGCATCACCGCTGCCCAGCCAGTCGAGCGGATCCGCCTGCTCCCGCGGCAGCTCGGTCCAGGCGAGGTAGGTCGCGCCGCTGGCGCGCAGGTCGCGGAGCAGCTGCAGCTGCGGGCTGTCGGCCCGCACGACGACGCGCGCACCGTTCAGGGCGGCGATATTGTGCGAGGCCGGCCGGCCGCGCCGCTGCACGACCAGCTGCGGGATCTCCTGATAGGTCGTGGTCGCAAGTCCGACGCGCTTCCAGTTGTCGTCCGCGGTGAGCTGGGCCGCCGCAATGTCGGCGCGGCCTTCCGCGAGCAGTTCGCGCAGGCTGATGCGGTCGCGGGCCGGCTCGATGATGAGCTGGATGCCAAGGC
>JANXYA010000077.1 GCA_025350345.1 Gammaproteobacteria bacterium | reverse complement strand
TCGTTCCTCGGCATCGCGGGCCTCATTTCCCTGTACGGCTACGACGGCTTCATGTACTCGGTCGGCTGGCTGGTGGCCTACATCACGGTGCTGCTGCTGATCGCCGAGCCGTGCCGGAACATCGGCCGCTACACACTCTCGGATATCCTGTCCTACCGGAACGATCCGAGGAAAACCCGCATCGTCGGGGCGCTCTCGACGATCACGGTATCGACCTTTTACCTCACCGCGCAGATGGTCGGGGGTGGCGTCCTGGTCAAGACGCTCATTGGCATCAACTACGAGGCGTCCGTGATCTGTGTGGGCCTGCTGATGCTGGGCTACGTGCTCTTCGGTGGCATGGTCGCCACCACCTGGGTGCAGATCATCAAGGCGATCCTGCTGGTGAGCGCTTCGGTCGTGATGGTGATGCTGGTCTGGGCGCCCTACGGCTTCTCTCTTCCCGCCTTCCTGGCCGACGTGGTGGCCGATCCGAAGGTGCATGCACGCGTGGCGACGCTGCTGGGCGATCCGGCCAAATCGATGTCGGCGGCCGAGCTTGGGCAGCGCTTCCTGGAACCCGGCCTGTACTTCAAGGCGCCCGTGGACCAGATCAGCCTCGGCATGGCGCTGGTGTTCGGTACCGCGGGGCTCCCGCACATCCTGATGCGCTTCTTCACCGTGCCCTCCGCGCAGCAGGCGCGCCGCTCGGTGGTGTGGGCCATGATCATCATTGGTGGCTTCTACGTCCTGACACTCTTTCTCGGGTTTGGAGCCGCGTTGCGGGTCGGCTCCGCCCGCATTGCCGCGGTCGATGCCGGCGGCAACATGGCCGGACCCCTGCTCGCGCAGTTCCTGGGCGGGGGCCCGGACTCATTCCCTGGCAACTTCATGCTCGCCTTTGTCTCGGCGGTGGCCTTCGCGACGATCGTGGCAGTCGTGGCCGGCCTGGTGCTCGCCGCGGCTTCGGCGATAGCCCATGACCTGTACGTGGGTGTGGTGCGGGCGGGCAAGGAGACGACGCCCAAGGGACAGGTCAAGGCGGCGCGCATCGCGACGGCCATCGTCGGGGCGATGTCCATTGGCATCGGCATCGCGGCCAAGGGCCAGAATGTGGCGGTCCTGGTCGGCCTCGCCTTCGCGGTGGCCGCGAGTGCCAACTTTCCCTGCGTGCTGCTGACGCTGTACTGGAAGCGCTGCAATACGGGCGGCATCGTCGCAGGTCTGCTCGTCGGCACCGTTGCGGCCGTCGGATTGACGCTGGTGTCGCCCAACCTGACCTATCCGCTCACCGTCAAGGCTGCCGCACACAAAGTGCTCGACGCGGCGCCCGCCAAGCGCGCGGCGGCGAGCGCAGCCAGCGCCTTGTCCGACGCGACGCTGGCCGCCGCGGGCAGGAGCGAGCTCGCCGCCCTCGACAAGGCAGAGGCCAAGGCCAGGGCCGATCTCGACCAGTGGGGCGATCAGAGGACTTCGTTCATGGGTCTGGAGAAACCGCTCTTCGAACTGAAGAACCCGGGACTGATTTCCATACCACTCGGATTTCTGGCCGTCATCATCGGATCGCTCCTGTACCCGGACAAGCGTGCGGCCGCGATGTGGAACGAAGTCTACGCGCGACAGAACACCGGTCTATTGGTGTCCAGGTCGACCGGACATTAGCGCAGGAGCGGGGTCACGATGCGCTCCAGTCGTTCGGCCGTCCAGGTCGGCTGCTTGTCCTTCCATCCGTTGTCGAAGAGCCGGCCCGCGCGATCAATCGTGAAATTTACCGGGAGGCGCCAGATGCGCCCATACCCCGGTGCGCTGGAGTTGGCCAGCAATCCCGCCGGGAAGTGCCAGGGCTGGGCGACTTTCCTGACCTGGCGCAGGTCCTCCGGTGCATCCAGGCTGAATGCGAGCACTTTCAGTCCCTCGGCCTCGTGCCGCGCCGCGTAGTCCGACAGCAGCGGCAGCTCTTCGCGACAGGGCACGCACCACGTGGCCCAAAACGTGAGGATCACCACCTGGCCGAGCAGATCCGGTGTGGAAATGCGCCGGCCGTCCAGTGTGACGAGGCTCGCCGGCGGCGCCGGCTCACCGACCCGCAAGGTGCCGGCATAGGCGAGTGACTCGCGCAGCACTCCCGCGCCGAGCAATCCCAGCGCCGCAGAGCCCTGCAGCATGGCGCGGCGCGTGAGTCGAGGAGAGCGCGCAGGCGTATCAGAGGACATAGCTCGCTCCAACGCTGAGCGTCCAGTGCGGAAACAACTGGTCGCCGCTCAGGTTGCTGGCGATCGGTAGTTGCACAAATCCATAAACGTGCAGGTTGTGCAGCACCCGCGCGGTCAGGCCCGGACTCAGGTAAGCCACGGTGCCGGCCGTATCCGGCACATCCGCCAACGCCCCCTGGTCGGCATCCTTGTGCGACAGATTCAGTTGCAGCTGCGGGACCCACTGCGGGTTGGCCTCGTAGCGCAGGCCGGCACTCAAGGTCATGGCATTGCCGGGCCGGTAATCATTGCCGGGCTGGTCCAGCCGATGCTGCACGGCGCCCTGGAACTGGGCGTTGGCGAAGACGTCAAAGTCCTGGCTGATCGGCTGGTAGTAATAGGCGCCGACGATCACGTCGATGCTGCCCGTACCCGGCTGCAAGCTCGCATCCAGCGGCGTTCCGGCATTGGGGCCATCGTAGAAGTTGACCGCCGTCCCGTACTGGCCGGTGGGCAACTTCAGGCCCAGCTGCAGCCCCAGGTTGTGCGTGGGCAGGAACCCCTGATAGCTGGCGATGAGCTTGAGATCCCCCAAACTGGAACTGCGCGAATTACTGAGGTCGGGCAGCGGCTGCGTCGAGTCAAAGTTGCCGTAGGTCGAGTGCGCGCGGATGACATAGGGCACGCGCACATCGAAGCTCCAGTTGGCGCTCGGGCTGTATCCCAGCCCCACTGTCAGGTACCGGTTAAGCGTGTCGTACTCCAGCTCGTGGCCATCCGGCACGCCCGACACCGTACTCGTGCCGCTGCGCAGTTGGTCCTGATTGAGGTAATCGTATTCAAAGTTGGCGCGCCACCCCGCGCTGGCCGAATAGCCCATGGCCGCATCGGCACTGAGCGTGCAGCCACAGGTGGCGCAGGCCCAGCCCGACACCGGAACGATCAATGACAACAACCCCGCCAGCGCGAGGCGATTGATCGAGGATTGCATGGTCGTCTCCCGCACTCGTGTCTACGAGCGCTCAAATCAAGCATGGAAGCGGCCCGATCGCAGCGCCCAGTCACCTGAGCACGCGATCAGCCGATGAAGCTCAATTTAAGCGAGGCGGGGCGGTGCCCGAGGTTGATGGGCGCGATCGAAACGAGCGGTAAATCGCAGTTGCTCGAATTGGACGGTCGGAGCCGAGGCCACCGAGTCTGCCACCGCAGGCGCTGCGAAGTGAGAAATCGGCCCTGTCGCCGGAGCACTGCCAAACGGGCAATGTGCGAACTGGGCGTGGCTGTCCCCGTGGTGGTGCAGGTGATGCGCGGCGCCGGGCGCCGGAAACTCCCCGGCGCAGAGCTCCAGCGCAAATGGCTGGCCGGCCGCCGGCATGAACCCCATGGGTACATAGGCTCTGAATGCGAGCGCAAGGAGCAGGAGCCCGGTGACCAGGTTACGGCGGCCGCTATGGAAAGGACGTCGCTGCATAAGCCTTAAGGCATGTGAATCTGCACAGTGAGTGTATGCCATTGCATCGCGCGCGCGCGTTGGGGTAAATCCTGTAGCGGGCCTGAGTTCATGTGGCGAATATGCGCCCCACATAATCAATCATTTGCAGCACCCGTGGGCCCCGGAGCGTCGGAACTGTGCGCTCGAGCATAGAATGTCGCCGTATTCGGCCCAGTCCTTTACGTAAGAGGCTCCCGGCCGGCCACAAGTTCAGGGACACCGGAAGCAAGGGGAAGCAGGCGTGAGGAAGCACCAGCTGGCCATGGTATCGGCGCTCGGACTGTGGTTCCTTGCAGGCAATGCATCGAGTGCCGCGGACCCGACTCCGCCGACCACGCGCAAGATCGAATTTGAGAAAACCGACAAGACCTACCGTTACCGGCTCACGGAGGGTCCCGTCCCCGCGCTGGGCGAGCACCAGGTCCTCGTGCACATGCGTGCCGTGGCACTGAACCGTGGCGATTGGGAAGTCCTGACCATCGACCCAGGCGTCGATCTTGCCGGCCGTATCGGCGGCAGCGATGGCGCGGGGGATATCGTTGCGATCGGGCGAGCAGTACGCGGATTCCACCCGGGCGACAAGGTGACCAGTCTCTACTTTCGCAACTGGACCGACGGATTGCCCGACGCCAGGAAGACCGCTGATGTCACCGGCCAGAACGTCGACGGCGTGTTCGGGGATTACGTCGCGCTCGACGAAACAGCGATCGCTCTTATGCCTGCCACCCTCACCTACGCCGAAGCGGCGACACTGCCGACGGCGTGGCTCACGGCGTGGAATGCGCTGCGCGCCTGGCGAAAGATCCGCCCCGGCGATGTGGTGCTGGTGCAGGGCACCGGCGGTGTGTCCACGGCTGCCATTCAACTCGGGGCCGCCATGGGCGCACGGATGATCGTCACCAGCAGTTCCGACGACAAGCTCCAGCAGGCCAAGACACTGGGCGCCCGGGATCTCATCAACTATCGGACGTCACCCGAGTGGAGCGGGCAGGTGCTCAGCATGACCGGAGCGCATGGCGCCGACATCGTGATCGACCTGGGCGGCACCAAGACGCTAGGGCAATCCGCCAAGAGCCTCGCCTTTCGGGGTGGCATCGCGATCGTCGGTGGACTGACCGGTTACGACGGCGTCGTGCCTGCCGAACCCCTGCTGGTGAAAATGGGCACGGCATACGGTGTCTTTGTCGGCTCCAGGGCCGACTACTACCAAATGAGCCAATTCATCAATATGAAAAAGATTCACCCGGCCGTGAATCGTGTGTATCGGTTCGAGCAGATTGATGAGGCGCTTGCGCAGCTCAGGTCCGGCGACTTCGTCGGCAAGATCGTATTGGAGCTCTAGCGGCCCTCACGGCCAAATGGCTTGCAGCAGCTGCGCCAGGCGCGCGCCCGCCTTCACCAGCTGCGCCTTCTGCACCGCCGCCCGGGCCACCGCGTACCCTGTTGGTTCGGTCACCGGCCAATGCTCCTTCTTCTTCCCTGGATCGACCTCCGTCCCGAAGCTCAGTCCCTGGAACGCCGTGTGACTGGCCATGACCGCATCGCTCGCCCACTGCGCCGCCCAGGTACCTACCGCTCCACTAGTCACCGGCACGTGCCTGGCCGCCGCGACGCCATCCGACAGGAAGGAGCTCACCTCCAGACTCGCCGGGATCGTGTCCCACTCGTGGTGCAATCCACTGGCGCCATCCTTGATCAGATTCCCACCCTGGGTCTTTGTCGCCCGATCGAAGGGCCCCGCATCCGGATCCACTTCCTGTCCGGTCGCACTGAGATAGATGGCCCCGACATGGAGCGGCTGGTGCACGTCACCCACGTAGTGGGCCAGCACCCTGAGCGCCTCCTGCTTGTTCGCAATATCAAAGGGTGCCGGCGCCGTCCTGCCCCGCAGCACGGCCAAGGCTGCGTTGATGGCACTCACGACATCGTGATCGCTGGTCCCGATTTCGCTGCGCGCATAGCCATTGCGTTCAATCGCTACATCGGCGTAGTGGTACTGCTTGTGACAGACTTCCTCGTCGGCCGCCGGATGGCAGGCGTCCCAGTTGCGCTTCACGAAGCTCACCATCGCCTCTTTCCCCGCCGCCGTCTGGAACGGGGCGCACTCCGGAAACCTCGGGCTGACGACAAAGTGGAACAGCCCTGTCTTATTGTTCTTCGCCACGCCCTTCGCGCAATCCGGCCACAGCGAGGCAATCTGGAGAGTCTCACCGCCTCCCAGGATGGTGCTCACCTCGGTGCCGGCATGGGTCCGGGCCAGGAGCGAATCAGCAATCGCCCCCACCGTCTGATGGCCCTGCGCGTTCCAGGCCAATGCCACCGGAGCGGCGCACGCGCCCGCCACGAACATGCTCACCATGATCCACCGCAACAACGGCTTCATTGGTCTTCCCCCTGCTTGCACAGGACTGTACACGAGAGGAAGCTGGACCTGCGTTGACGATTCAAGGACGCCAGGATGAGCGCTGCTGCATTCATGCGACGCTTCACTGCAGCATCCCCGCGACTCAAAGCCAGGATAGCCGGTGCACTCTTCCTGCTCAGCCTGCTGGCGGCAGTATTCGGCGAATTCATCGTTCGCCGGCTGGAAATTCCCGCCGACCTCATCGCGGTCGCAGGCATGATCGCGGTGACGTTGCTGCTCTATGACCTGTTTCGGCCAGTAAGCAGAGGACTCTCTTTGCTCGCGGCTTCCTTTAACCTCGTGGGGCTTGGCTGTGGGGCCCTGCGCTGGAATCCCCAGGGAGTAGACCTCCCCGTGGTAATGAATGGACTCTATTGCTTCCTGGTGGGCTATCTCATTGTGAGATCGGGCTTTCTGCCTCGACTTCTCGGTGCGCTGATGGCGATTGGCGGTTTGGGCTGGCTGACCTACCTGTCACCGCTACTTGCGGCCCATCTGTCCCCCTACAATCTGGCCGCCGGCATCCTTGGGGAAGGATCGCTCATGCTGTGGCTCCTTAGTTATGGGCGTGAGCGTTCAACCACGGAATGGGCAGGCCAGTGTCAATGACCGCCAATAGAGGCCGGCGGCGCACCGCGAGCTGCTCCGATTCCGATCTTTTGTATGATGGCAAGGTAGCGAGCGTCGTGGTGGAGAAACGCAAACTCGTCATCGCCACCGATGAAGGGCAAAAAGCCTTCCCGCGCATCGAGCGCACGCTCCAGATACCGGATGGTGTGCTCGCGATCCAGTAGCCCGGCGGCAATGCGAGCCAGCTCGAGCGAGGAGATGAAGGGCTTGCCCGGCTCGCCGTCCAGCCTTTTGAGCAGCGCACGCGCCTCGTCGGCGTGACCCGCGCGTCCCAGGCAGAGGCCCAGTACCGCGAGTGCGGGAAGGTTATCCGGCGCAAGCCTGGCCAGCTCGCGCGCCTCGGCCAGCGCCTCGTCGGTGCGGCCCAGGGCGAGCAGCTGCAGGGCAAGTTCGCGGCGCGTGCGCGGGAATCTCGGGTCCAGGGCGATGGCGACACGCAATTCCGCCAGCGCTTCCTCGCGGCGACCCAGCAGTCCCAGGGCGCTGGCGAGTGAGGCGCGAACGATCATTGAAAGCGGATCGAGCGTGCGAGCGCGCTGCAGACGAGCGAGCGCGCCCGCCAGGTCGCCACTGAGGATCTGGGCTTCCGACCCCCATTGACAGCCACATCATCCTGGGCGTTCATGGATTCGATCCGCCGCGCTTGGCGATCCCGCTGGCCAAGGCAGCGGCGCTGAAGGCGATAATGCTCGATCCCGATGCGGGCGAGCCGCATGCCTCGCTCGGTGACATCCTGTTTCACTACGACTGGGATTGGGTCGCCTCGGAGCGCGAGCACGAAAAGGCGATCGAGCTCGCGCCCGACTTTGCGACCGG
>JANXYA010000254.1 GCA_025350345.1 Gammaproteobacteria bacterium | reverse complement strand
TCGACGGCACCAACATCTACATGACCATGGCGGCGCTGTTCATCGCCCAGGCCACCAATGTGCACTTAAGCCTTGCCGATCAGCTGCTGCTGCTGCTGGTGGCGATGATAAGTTCGAAGGGTGCCGCGGGCGTCACCGGCTCGGGCTTCATCACCCTCGCGGCCACGCTCGCCGTCGTGCCCTCCGTCCCCGTCGGCGCCCTGGTGCTCATCCAGGGTGTCGATCGATTCATGAGCGAGTGCCGCTCGCTCACCAACTTCATCGGCAATGCGGTGGCCGCCATCGTGATTGCCCGATCCGAAGGCGAGGTCGATGAGGGGCGCCTGCAGCTGGCGCTGGCGGAGCAACGCAATGGCTGATTCCTTCCGTACCAGCCGGCCCGTGAGCGCGACGGTCGGTGGCGTGATCGAGCTCACTCGCCACTCGCTCGCGCACAGCTGGCTGCCGGCGATGCTGGTGTCGTTCCTGTGGGTCGGCCTGCTGGTGCGCCCGCTGCTGGCCCTCAATCCGCAGGACGATGTGCTGCAGCTCGCCACGCAGCTGCAGGAATTGCTGTTCGCGCCGTCCTTTGGCTACGCCCTGCTGGCGGTCAGCGTCCTGTCGGTCCTGCCGTACTGCGCGATCGTGGCCTGCGTCCATGCCGTCGCGACCGGCGGGACGGCCGGCGGCGCGGGCCTGCCGCTCGCGCTGCGCGTCTTCCCGGCGGCACTGGTGGCCGCCACGCTCTTCATGGTCCTGACTTCGGTCGGCACGCTGGTGTTCATCGTTCCGGGCGTCTACCTGTGGGGCATGTGGCAGCTGTGGATCGTCGTCATCGTGGTCGAGCGCTGTGGACCGCTCCGCGCGCTGGAGCGCAGCTGGCAGTTGAGCCGGGGCTCATGGTGGTTCTCGGTCACGCTCGTCACGGTGACTGCACTCCTTTCCATGGCGCCGCTGGTGCTGTTCGACCTGGTCTTTCCCTGGTTCACGCTGGCGTTCGGCCTGGCAGGTACGCAGGCCCTCATTGCCAGCCTGATCGGCTTCGGCGTAGCCGCGATCCTGGTGCTGCCGCTGGTGCCGGCCGCGCTGGTGGCCGTCTACCTCTTGCTGTGCAACCGGCAGGCGGGATCGGCGGTGGAGGCCGGATGATCGGCGCGCGCCCGGCATTGGCGTCGATGCTGGCGCTGTGCGGTTGCGCGGTGCAACCGCCGCCGGTTGCGACGGTGCGGATCCTGCCGGTCGATGTGACCACCACCTACATCGAGGCCTACGGGCACCATTTCGTGCGCGGGCAGTTCGCGATCGTTTCGGTCTGCATTGCCGCCGACGGTGCGATCGACGATATCCGCGTGGTCGAGTCCTCGACCAACAAGGCCTTCGATGATGCGGCGCTGGTCTGGGCGCGCCAGGCCCGCTACCGCCCGCAGCTCGAGAACGGACAACCGGTGTACGGCTGCCGCGAGGTCCGCGTCGAGATCAATCCCGACCCTTCCCCGCACATCGCGCACGGAGCCGATAGCGCGCTGGGCTGAGCCTAAGGCCCACGCCCCACCGGCGGATCGGGTCTCAGGGCGCTGCGACGGCCTCGCAGATCGCAAAATCCAGCGGCGCCAGCTGCACGCGGTAGCTCCCCGGCGCATCGGCGTGCGCGGCGCAATTGCCCCGCAGCGCCCTGAAGTGCAGCGAACTCGCCTTGACGGTCACTTGTGCCGTGAGCGCCGTGCTCCCGGTGTTGAAGGCGACGAGGATCTCGCCGCCGCTCCTGGGGTCGATGCGCGACACGGCGAACAGGCCAGGAGCCTCGCCGGCGGCACGCACGAGCTGCGTGCCGTGGAGCAGCGCCGGGTGCGCCAGGCGCAGCTTTGCCAGTGCCGCGATGAACTGATAGAGCGGATGCGAAGGGTTGAAGCTGCTGGTGGCAGTCGTGGCGGCAGTGCCCAGCAGCGGCTGGTCGTTGTAGGAGGCCACCTGGCTCGCGAACATGTCCTGGCGCGAGGCCTGATCGCCCCCTCGACCGACGAAGCCCTGTTCGTCGCCGTAGTAGATCGTCGGCACGCCGCGCAGCGTCAGCAGCATCGCGTAGCCGAGCTGCACGCGTTGCAGCAGCTCTGCGTCGCTGGCCTCCGGCCGCGCCTCGCGCAGGAAACTGGCGAAGCGGCCGGCGTCATGGTTGCTGATGAAGGTCGGCAGTTGCAGCGCCGCGCTGGCGCCGCCCTCGTAGAGCGGGTCGGCCGCGAACAGCCGCACCAGTTCATCGGTGCCGGCATGGCGCACGAGCGTGTCGATGACCGCGACCGCGAAGGCGAAATCGAGCACGGCGGGGATCTTGTCGGCGCGGGTATGCTCGGCCAGCCGCGCCGGGTCCATCTCGCCGGTCGCGACCTCGCCGAAGATGTGGAAGTTCGGGATGCCGCGCGCCTTCGCCCGTTTCAGCATCGCCGGCACGAACGCCTGCCAGAACTCCGGATTCACATGCTGTTCGGTATCGATGCGAAACCCGTCGATGCCGTACTTGTCGATCCAGCCGCCGAAGATATCGATGAAGCCGCGCACCACGCGCGGGCTCTCGGTGAACAGGTCATCGAGCGTGGCGAAATCGCCTTTCGTCGAGCTCTCGCCCCTGAAGGTGCTGTCGCCGCGGTTGTGGTAGTAGAGCGGATTGTTGAGCCAGTCGGGCACCTTGAGGTGTTCATCGCCGGCGGGCACGTAGGGCGTATAGGCGTAGTCCGGGCGCGTCAGCCGGGCGAAGTTCGCCGCCGTCTGCACCTCATCGCCGGCGAAGCCCTCGTTGATGGGGGCGCCTGCGAGGCCGCCGCGGCGGGTGTAGGGGTAGTCAGCGACCGAGCGGTAGGCGCAGTCGTTCGCCGGGCACTCGCGGTAGCGGATCACGTCCGCCGTGTGATTCACGATGATGTCGAGGTAGAGCTTCATGCCGCGTGCATGGACCGCGCTGACCAGCGCGCGCATATCCGCTTCGCTCCCAAAGTGCGGATCGACGGCGGTGAAATCGGTGATCCAGTAGCCGTGATAGCCCGCCGATTCGTGGCCCGGCGCACCCTGGACCGCCTTGTTCTTGTAGATCGGGCCCAGCCAGATGGCCGTCGCACCCAGCCCCTGGATGTAATCGAGCCGCGAAATCAGGCCCTTGAGGTCTCCCCCATGGTAGAAGCCCGTCGCGGTTGGATCGAAGCCGGTGTGCAGGCGATCACCGCTCAAGCCGCCGCGATCGTTCGTGGCATCGCCGTTCTCGAAGCGATCGGGCAGCAGGAAGTAGATGATCTCGTCCTGGGGCGGGCGGAGGCGAAAATTCGCGCCGCCTTGCTGGCCGGTGGCCGCCGCTGCGATGGACGCCCCCAGCGCGGCGAGCAGCAGCAGGGTCCTCTTGCACATTTTGGGATTCATGCCGCGAGGCTACCACCAGCGGCTTGCGGCGCGAAATCCCCCGGAATGATAGGCTGGCCGGATTACCGCGACGGATCCCCGGAGTGGGCAGGGCGGTCATGGCAATTCGTGCGACCCGGCTGGCAAAACTCACGCGACCCGCGCTGGCCGCCGCCTATGCGCGTACGCGCCTGTATGAACTGCTCGACGAGTTGTCGGGCACGCCGGCAATCTGGATCGCCGGGCCGCCGGGGTCGGGCAAGACCACCCTGGTCGCCGGCTACACCGCGCAGCGGAGCGTTGATTGCCTGTGGTATCAGCTCGACCGGGGCGACAGCGATCCTGCGGCGTTGTTCTTCTACCTGACCGAGGCGGTGCGCGAGCGTCGGGCGGATGTGGCCCTGCCGCCGTTCCAGCCCGAATACCTTGGCGACCTGGAGGTTTTCGGCCGCACCTTCTTTCGCCAGGTCTATCGCCAGAGCCCACCCTTCCTGGTCTTCGACAACTACCAGGACGGTCCGGGCGCGGGCACCCAGGATCTGGTGCTCGCCGCCATGGAGGAACTGCCCGAGGAAGGCCGCATCTTCGTGATCAGCCGTCACGATCCGCCGGCGAGGTTTGCCGGATTGCGGGCGCGCGGGCGCCTTGCCGTGGTCGGCTGGAATGACCTGCGATTGCTGCCGGAGGAGTGCCGCGGCATTGCCGAGGCGAGGAACCTGCGCCTCAGCGACGGGGAGATCGAGCAACTGCACGTGCGCACGCAGGGCTGGGCAGCCGGACTGGTGCTATTGCTCCAGGGCCTGCGCACGAAGGCCGTGACGGTGAGTGGCGTGGCCGGAGCTGCGACGCCGGCAGTGATTTTCGATTACGTGGCGGAGGAGATCTTCGAGAAGCTGGAGCCGCCGATTCGCGAGTTCCTGCTGCAGGTGGCCTATCTGCCCCAGGTCACGGTGAGCATGGCCGAGCAGCTCGGCCTGGCCACCGATGCACTGCGCACGCTGCGCGAGCTGGCACGGAGCGAATTCCTGCTCACCACGATCCAGCCCGAACCGCAGCTGATGGTGCAGCTCCATCCGCTGCTGCGCGAATTCCTGCTCGCGCGGGCCGAACAGACGGGCACGGCCGAGCAGATCAGCGCCCGCCAGCTCGCCTCGGCCCGGGTGCTCGCCGAGCACGGGCACATCGAGGAAGCCGCCGCGCTGTACATACGAGTGCGGCGCTGGGAGGAGCTCAGTGCCCACATC
>JANXYA010000354.1 GCA_025350345.1 Gammaproteobacteria bacterium | reverse complement strand
CTTCAAGTACTTTAGAGTAATCTCCGCTCCGCTGTAACTCATTGATGTTGGTGCCCAGGAGAGGACTCGAACCTCCACGGTGTTACCCGCTAGTACCTGAAACTAGTGCGTCTACCAATTCCGCCACCTGGGCATCAGTGGGCGGCGCAATGTACGTAAGGGGTTCGGAGCTGTCAATTGATCCGTAATAGGAAAACGAAGAGCGTGGCACGACACCCGGCGCGCCGTCGGGTGCAGCACCAGCTGCGTCGCCCTGCGAAGGGGGAACCGACGGTTGCCGAAGGTCTGGTGTCCCCGAATCGCGCTGGCTTTGGCTTCGCCCGCGTGGAAGGAATCGAGGGTGGCGTGTTCCTGCCGCCACGAGAAATGTCGGGACTGGTGCAGGGGGATCGCGTTTCCTTGAGCCTGCACAAGGATGCGCAGGATCGCTGGGTCGGCAAGGTCACGAGCGTGCTCGAGCGCGGGCTGAATGCGTACCTGGGCGTCATCGAGGCGCAGGGGCGCGAATTGCGGGTGCGCGCGGCCGACCGTCGCCTGGCGCTCGTCTGCACCATTCCGCCCGCGAGCACGCAAGGCGTGAAGCCAGGCGACTGGGTCATCGCCGACATCAAGCGCTATCCGGCCGATGGCGTCACGGGTGAGGCCTGGGTCCGAAAGCGCCTGGATCCCGAGCGTCCGGTGGAGATGGCGACCGAGGCGGCGATCGCGCGCTTCGCCCTGGGCGTCGAGTTCAGCGCCACTGCCCTGCAGGAAGCCAAGCGATTCGGCAGTCACGTCGATCCGAAGGAGGCCTCGCAGCGAGTGGATCTGCGCAACGTGCCGCTCGTGACCATCGATGGTGCTGACGCGAAGGATTTTGACGATGCGGTTTACGCGGAGCGCTCCGGCGAGGACTTCCGTCTGCTGGTCGCCATCGCCGATGTCAGTCACTACGTGCAGCCCGGCACGATGCTCGACACCGAGGCTCGTGCACGCGGCACTTCGGTTTATTTCCCGTCGCGCGTGCTGCCCATGCTGCCCACGGCGCTGTCCAATCACCTCTGTTCCCTGGAGCCGCACGTCGATCGCCTGTGCATGGTCGCCGACATGCAGGTCAGTGAACGGGGGGCGCTGCGCGGCTGGCGGGTCTATCCGGCCGTGATGCGCTCGGCCGCAAGATTGACCTACGACATGGCCTACGCCGCGCTGTTCACGCGTGACACTGAGACGCGTGCGAAGCTGGGTGCGCTCACGGAAAAGCTCGAACCCCTCATCGAGGTCTATCGCGCGCTGCTCAAGGCGCGCTCCCGCCGTGGGGCCCTGGATTTCGATGCGCCCGAGGCTCACTTCACCTTCGGCGCGCAGGAGCAGGTGCGCGGGATCGAGTTCAAATCGCGCAACGAGGCGCACAAACTGATCGAGGAATGCATGGTGCTGGCCAACGTGGCGGTGGCCAAGGAGCTGCAGCGCCTGCACGTGCCGGCCCTGCATCGCGTGCACCCGCCGCCGGAGCAACGCAAGCTCGAGAATCTGAAGGCGACGCTCGCCGTGCTCGGCATCGAGCTGCAGGTTCCGGCGGAAGTGCGCACCCGGGACCTGGCCCAGATCGCCCCGCACGTGCGGGACGCGCAGCTGCGGCCCTTCATCGAGACACTGGTGGTGCGCTCGCTCTCGCAGGCGGTCTACCAGCCGGCGAACATCGGCCACTTCGGCCTGGCGCTTTCCGACTACACCCACTTCACTTCGCCGATCCGCCGCTATCCGGACCTGCTGGTGCACCGGGCGCTCCGTGCCGGGTCGGGGCTGGCGGCGCGGGACTCAACTCCCGACAAGTCGGCGCTCGAGACGGTCGGTGCCGATCTGTCGCGGCTGGAGAAACGGTCGGATGAAGCGGATCGCTACGTCGACAGTTTCCTCAAGTGCGTGTACCTGCGTGATCGGATCGGTCAGACCTTCGAGGGCCTGATCACCACGGTCGTGGAGTTCGGCTGCTTCGTGCGCCTCCTGACCGTCGACGTCGATGGCCTGCTGCACCTCACGGCGCTCAGCGATGATGACTACGCGATGACCCGGGACGGTGGGCAGTGGCAGGGCAGGCGTACGGGGCGCAAGTTCGGCCCCGGCATGCGGGTGCGCGTGATGGTGACCGCCGCCAATCCGGTCGAAGGCCTCGTCGATCTGGAGCTGGCGACCGACTGATGGCCTCCGAACGAGTCTACGGGCTGCACACCGTGCGCACGCTCCTCACGCGTGCTCCGCAGCGGGTGCGGAAGCTGTGGTTGCAGCAGGGCCGCGATGATCAGC
>JANXYA010000317.1 GCA_025350345.1 Gammaproteobacteria bacterium | reverse complement strand
TCGAGCTCGGCAGCGTGCCCTTGAGCTCCGGGCCGCGCTACAACGGCTACGCGCATTCCTTCGCGGGCATGAGCGTGCAGTTCGTACTGTTCATGGGCATCGACATCGGCATCGGGCTCCTGGCGATGCGCCGCCTCGGGCTGTGGCAGAGATTGCGTGCGGCACCGCTGAGCAAGGCGACCTTGCTCGGCAGCCGCATCGCCAGCTGCGCGCTGACTGCGCTCGTGCTGCTGGCGGTCATCTACGGTTTTGCGATGCTGGTGTTCAATGTGCGCGTCGAGGGCAGCGTGCCTGGCTTCATTGGCGTAAGTGTCGCCTTTGCGCTCATGACTGCCAGCTTCGGCCTGCTGATCGCAGCGCTCGGCCGGACGCCTGAGGCCACGCGCGGCCTGGCGATCGTCGCCACCTTGCTGCTGGTGATGCTGGGTGGCGCCTGGGTGCCCTCGTTCGTGTTTCCGGAGTGGATGCAGCAGCTCACGCAATTTGCGCCCACGCGCTGGGCAGTGGACGGGCTCGATGCCGTGACCTGGCGCGGCCAGGGCGTTGCGGCTGCCTACGCGCCGATTGCGCTGATGCTGGGCGCTGCGGTGCTGTTCGGCGCAATTGCGATCTGGCGCTTTGCCTGGGAGGAATAGCAGGCCGCCTGGCGATGCGCGGCACGCCCACGCAACGCTGCCTGTACAAATCCGCCGGACCGGCCGTATTATCGCCGAAAATGTGGCGCAATGCGCCAACGATCAATACCGGGATATCTGAATTGGGGGGAGTTTATGAGGATGACTCGTAGGGATTGGGCGGGGCGTTTCGCAGCAGTGTCGGTGGCTTCGCTGCTCGCCGCAGCCACGCTGCAGGCCGCGGATGAAAACCAGTCCGGCCAGCGGGCCGCGGGCGCAAAAGAGGAGAAACTCGAGGAGGTCCTCATCACCGGCTCGCTCATTCCGCGACCCAAGGAAGAGACCGCGGTTCCCACCTCGACCATCACGGCCGAGGACCTCAGGACCAAGGGCTTTGCCACCGTGGCGGATGCCTTGCAGCAGGCCTCATTCTCGAATGGCAGCGTGCAAGGGTCACAGTTTGTCAATGGCTTTACGCCCGGTGCGCAGACACTGAGCCTGTTCGGCCTCTCACCCAGCTACGTCAAGTACCTCATCGACGGGCGCCCCATGTCTGATTATCCGGCGCTGTATAACGGCACCGATACGATCACCAACATCAGCGGCATCCCTGAGGAGATGGTTGATCACATTGATATTCTGCCCGGCGGCCAATCTTCGCTCTACGGTTCGGACGCCATCGCCGGCGTGATCAACGTCGTGCTCAAGAAACGCCTCGATGCCCCCGTCATGGATGTGCGGCTGAGCGGCTACCAGGACGGCGGCGGGACCGATCGGCGCATCTCGCTGGCGGATAGCTTCGAGTTCGGCCGCTTTACGGTGCTGGCGGGGGCGCAATACCAGAACACCGACCCGATCTGGGCCTTCCAGCGCCAGATGACCAGCCAGACCTTCAGTAACGGCACGGGGCCCGCGGTCGCCGAGCGCGACTGGCTGGTGTACTCCCCTTTCTCCGGCACTTACTACTTTTCGGATCCGAACAACTGCCTCAATGTCGACTCCCAGTTCGGTGATACGACCGGCCTGCAGGGACGAGCCCACCGCGCCCCCGATGGCGTAAATCCTGGCCATTACTGCGGCACCTTCAAGGACGCGAACAACACGCTCAACAACGGGCAGGAGAGCACACAGCTCTACCTGCACGCCAAAGCGGATGTAACCGGCTCCATGCAGGCGTACGGCGACGTGCTCTACAGCCACGAGCTCACGCGCTTCAGCACCGGTACGCGATTCTGGTCGACGCAGTTTGCCTACCCCTTCGGCGTGATCTACGACCCCCACATTGATGACTACGTGGGGCTGCAGCACATCTTTTCGCCGGAGGAAATTGGTGGCCTCAACAACACGATCAACCCGGACACGACGAATGCGCTCCGCGCCACGCTGGGAATCCAGGGTGATCTCCCCTGGGGGCACTGGACCTACGACCTGGGCTTTACCCACACGCAGCAGAGGCTGAATGAGGGTACGCAGGTGCTCTTTACCGCCCCAGTGGAGGCCTACTTTGCCTCCGTACTCGGACCCAACCTTGGGCCGGATCCGTATGGGAACGGTATTCCGACCTTCATGCCGGACTACGCCCGCTTCTACACCCCGCTCACTCCCGCGCAATACGCGAGCATCAGCGGCATGGCCACTTCATTCTCGGGCACCGAGGACAACATGTTGCGCGGGCAGCTCACCAACTCCCAGCTGTTCAAGCTGCCGGGAGGCAATGCGGGCATCGCGCTGGTGGCCGAGGGTGGCGATGAGGGTTGGAACTATGATCCGGACCCGCGCTTCCTGAACGGCGGCACCTGGGGCTACACCGCCGTAGCAGGCAATGGTCATCGCTCCCGCTACGCGTTGACCTCGGAACTGCGCCTGCCGGTGGCGAAGGTGCTCACGGTGACCGGATCGGGCCGCTACGACGCCTACAGTGTGGCCGGCAACACGGTGAGCAAGAGCACCTACAATCTCGGCCTGGAGTTCCGTCCGGTCCCCACGCTGCTGCTGCGCGGCCGCTACGGGACGGCCTTCAAGGTGCCGACGCTCTCGGACGAGTTCCAGGGCCAGAGCGGCTTTTTCCAGTCGGTCACCGACTACTACTGGTGCCAGCTGCACAACCAGCCACTCGGCGCTTGCCAGCAGAATCCCGCTTCGGTCTTCGGCACGACCGAGGGAAATCCTGCACTCAAGCCCATCAACGCCAAGGTCTGGAACGTCGGCCTGGTGTGGGCGCCCGTGAAAGCGCTGTCCCTGAGCCTGGACTATCTGCACTGGAGCATCAGTGACGAGGTCCTCGAGCAGGACAGCAACAAGCTGCTGATCACTGAGAACCAGTGCCGGCAGGGCATACTGAACATCACCTCCCCCACGTGCGTGGCGGCGTTGTCGCAAGTGCATCGGGATGCAATGGGTTTCATTCTGAGCATCGACATTCCAAAGATCAACGTAGCGAACGAGACGGTCAATACCATTGTCGCCAACGTCCGCTACGACCTCGCCGCGGGCGGCGCGGGGCATCTGATTTTTGACATGAACTGGAACGACATGCTCAAGCATACGAACCAGTTATTCCCTGGAGATCCGCCCCGCGATGCGTTGAGCGATCCGACCTGGAGCACAGATTTCAAGTCCAAGATTGACCTGTCCGTGACCTGGAACTCTGGCGACTGGAGCAGCACGGTCTATGTCGATGCACACGGCCGCTCGCCCAACTACATCTCCACCGTGAATGGCTACGGGACTCCGGGCGCGACCAATCTGCCGGCCTGGATCGTGACCAACCTCAGCGTGAGCTACCAGTGGTCGCGGCAGCTGCAGCTCACGGCAAATGTGATCAACCTGGGTGACACCACGCCTCCGATCGATCGCAGCTACCCGGGAACCACGTCCCAGCCGTACGACATTTTCAATTACGACATCTACGGCCGCGCGTATCGTATGGAGATCAACTACAAATTTAAGTAGGCGAAATATCGCCCGGGCGGATCAGCTGGAAAGGGGTGGCTCTGCACCCCCATTTCTTCTGGTCCGAACCGGCCGCTCGCCGACAGCTCTCGCGGCCGATGCGATCACGCCGGCACCACCGGCTCTCCTGATAGTGCGCGCGCAGTAGCGTAGCTCGGCAACGTGCCGCGCACCTGCTGCGTGGGCGGCTTTAGCGCGGACTGTCCAGAGGCAACAGAGTGTGCGCGTAGGTCGGCGGGGGCAAGCGACCGAGCAGGCGCTCGATGAGCCCGCCCAGCGCCAGCACAGCCCCATCAGACCAGGCCGGACCCATCACGGATAGGCCCACGGGCAGTCCCTTGACAAGACCCATCGGTACCGTGAGATGCGGATAGCCGGCAATCGCCGGCAGGTTGCCGGGTCCGGACCAATTGAATGCATCGCCATTGATTGGATCGATCAGGAAGGCCGGACCCATGGTCGGAACGATCAGGACCTGCAGCTGCTGTGCCGAGAAGATCTTGTCCAGTCCGTCGCGGCCAGCTTCAAGCCGGCTGGCCGCCAGGGCCTTGAGGTACTGCGGATCCAGAAGCCCACCGGTCGCCTGCGCCCGTTCAAACAGGTCCTGACCGAAAAAGGGCATTTCCGCAGCGGCATGCTGCCGGTCAAAGGCAATGACATCGGCAAGGGTGCGCGTAGTCTGGGCAGCCGGCGTCGTGGCCAGGTAGGCGTCCAGATCAGCCTTGAGCTCGGTCAGCATCACCGTCAGTTCCATGTCCCCCAGGTTGTCGGCGCCGGCCGGCGGCTCGATATCGACCAGCGTCGCGCCGGCGCTGGCCAGGCGCTTGACCGCGGAGTCGTACAGGGCCTTGACGTCGGTCGGCGCGCCACTGATCTTCAGCACGCCGACGCGCACACCGATCAAGTCTTTCCTCACAGCCAGATCAGCCAGGTCTGCCTTATGCGCGTCAGCGTCGCGCGTGGCCTGGTCCAGCGGATCCGTGCCGGCCATGATGCCGAGCAACAGCGCCGCATCCGCGACGGTGTGCGTGATCGGTCCGGGCGTATCCTGGCTGTGGGAAATCGGCACGACATTGGTGCGGGACACGAGCCCTACCGTCGGCTTGATGCCGACCACACCGTTCAGCGACGCCGGACAGGTGATTGAACCGTCGGTCTCAGTGCCGACTGCCGCCGCCGCCAGGCTGGCCGCAACGGCCGCGGCGCTGCCTGAGCTCGACCCGCAGGCACTGCGATCCAGGGCGTAGGGATTGCGCGTTTGCCCGCCGACTGCACTCCATCCGCTGATGGACACGGAGGAACGAATATTGGCCCACTCGGACAGATTCGCTTTGCCCAGGATCACCGCACCGGCCGCGCGGAGGCGCGCGACCAGCGGCGCGTCGCGACCTGCATAGTTGTTGGCCAGCGCGAGCGATCCAGCCGTGGTCGGCAGCGGGTCGGCCGTCTCGATATTGTCCTTGATCAGTATGGGAATGCCGTGCAGCGGACCGCGTACCCGGCCGGCCGAGCGCTCGCGATCGAGTGCACGCGCCTGGGCACGCGCTTTAGGGTTGATCGCCAGTACGCTGTGCAAGGCAGGCCCAGTCCGATCCAGCCTGCCGATGCGCTCCAGGTAGGCATCCACGAGCTGGAGCGAAGTCACGCGCCCGCGTGACTGGGCGTCGGCCAGTTCCTTGACGCTCTTGCCAACCACATCGAAGGCCGCGACGGTCGCGGCCGCGGCAGATGGGGTTGGCACGCCGGAAAATGCGCTGAAGAACAGCACTCCGCTGGCGGCTATCGCGCCACAGCACCGCCCACCTCGGGATCTCATGGCCGGAAGTCTACGCCACCAAACATCAACCCCGCAGGCGCCAGCGGCGCGCATGATCCGTGTCCAGGGATCTTGCGCTTGGCACCTACGTGGACCCGGCAGACTTACGCCGAAGCCTTCGGGGAACGAATGACCATCTGAACAAAGGCGGCGGGAGTGGTGATCTTTGGGCTGTTGTATATTAGCAACAGGGACTATCCTTCCACATCGGAACAGCGTTATGCTGCGCGCACAGGGCAGCTAGGGACATGTCCGTATTGATCTCTTCGATTGTCTGGGCATTGCCTGAACCAGCTGCAGCAATATGCAGCGCTCGAAACTGAACTACTAATGGGGAGCCTCAGAACCATGCATCCGTCTGAACACTCGGCCAACGAGCCGGAAAGCAACATCGGTGCCGCCGTCAAATACGCGCTGCTGTCTGGCGCCACTGCGGCCTTCGGTGCATCACTACCGGCACCCGCTTCAGCGCAGACTGCGCCCGCCGCGAGCACGGCAGCCCCCGAAGAGATGACGGAAATCGTCATCACCGGCACGCGCATTCGCCGCGTCGACAAGGAGACGGCGAATCCGGTCGTCACGATTTCCCACGAAGAGATCGAGCAATCGGGCATCGCCAACGTCGGCGACTTGGTGGCGCGCATCCCCAGCGTCGCGGGTGCCGCGATCAATCCGGCGACCAACAACGGCGGCGGCTTCGGTGAGACCAACATCGAGCTGCGCGGACTGA
The DNA here is from genome assembly GCA_025350345.1 of Gammaproteobacteria bacterium. GTDB lineage: Bacteria > Pseudomonadota > Gammaproteobacteria > Steroidobacterales > Steroidobacteraceae > FEN-1191. The sequence goes on along the minus strand of JANXYA010000317.1, from coordinate 127 downwards.
ATGCCAAGCGCACGCTGATCCTGGTGGATGGACGGCGGCTGGGCCTCGTCGGGGCTAGCGACGCCACCGACGTGGGCCTGATACCCATTTCCATGGTCGAGCGCGTCGAAGTGCTGAAAGAGGGCGC
>JANXYA010000308.1 GCA_025350345.1 Gammaproteobacteria bacterium | reverse complement strand
GCCTGATCAGATTCGGACGCGGAAGCCTGGTCAGGGGACGATGCCGATTTACAGGACAGGAGGGTGCGGAGTTCCCTTCAAACTCGCGGAGTTACAGGTGGGGGAGAAGGCGTAGTCGCTGGTGAGCGCTGCTCAGTAGGTGGTGGTCGGCGCGGGGCCGCCAGCCGCGATTTCCTTAAGTACCGCAATACGCGTGGCCAGGACATCCGCCATCGGCGAATGCCGACTGGCAGTGACTTCCTGCTCGGTAAACTGCGGGGTCGAGCTGCCCAGTTCGTCGGCATCAAACCGTGTGACGACCCAGTTGAGCACCGCGGCCAGTTGTGCGTCGCTCAGCATGGAATTGGCGGCGCCCGGTACGCGCAACACGTAGCGGCGCCCCGCCGCGTTCTTCATGAAGCGGACCAGTGAGTGCGCGAGCGGCGGCACCTTGCCTGGCACGCCCTGCGCGTTGGCGCCATGACAACCCATGCAATGCAATACATAGTCCTGGGCCGGGCTGGCACGCGCGGCGGCGCCCACGGCTGCCATGACACTCAGCAGCGCGACTGGCAGGCGCAGTCGATTCACGGACCCGCGGATCCCAGTATTATCGATACCGTGCAGTGATAGTCAGAGCCCGTGTTGGCCATGCACCAGTTGACGTCGTTGTTGCGGGACAGCCGGTAAAGCGGGCGCTCGCGTTCATTGCGATAACAGTAGTCGCAGTTGCCGCAGCTCGCCTTGCCGCAGCAGTCGTTGTACGACACGATGTAGTCGCGATCGTCGCCGGGGTTGTGGCAGGTGCCGATCCAGGAGACCACGGACTGCTGGGTGCCCGGCGGGCAGGTGTGCGAAGTGCCGCCGCAGCAGGAGCACATGAAGCCATCGATCGCGCAGTACTTCCAGTACTCGCAACTCTGCTCATCTTGCGTATGCGCCTTGCTGACGCTCTTGCCTTGCGCGTCGGCCGGCACCTTGTGCGCGGAGCCGGGCGATCCCTCCGGTTCGGTGGCCGCCTCGGCGCGATGGATGCGATCAATCGGCAGGAGCGGTATGAGGAGCGACCCGGTCAGTATCTGGCCCAATACGCCGATGAAGCTGCGGCGCGAGGTGCGTTGCGCCAGGGATCGGGCGGAACTTTCAAACATGCGATCTAGCCGCTGCATGGCATTCGCCCTATGGATAGAGGATTTGGCATGGAGTCTGTCCCAGGCTGTGCTCGACGTGCAGCAGCCGACCGGTCAGGGCGTCTAGGATTGCGACGGCGCTGTTATCGCCCGCGAGGAACAGCAGCGGTGCCTCGTCCTGCGAGACCTGCAGCGCGACCGCGGGTGCGAGCTTCAGCGGCGCGATCGGCCAGCGGGCGATGCGATGATGCGTGCGGAGATCGAATACCCAGATTTCCGTGCCGCCTTGCTTGTGGGACCCTTCCGTGCCGCGATGCATGGCCACGTACAGCCGGCCCAGTCGCCGTTGGATGGCGCCCAACTGCTCGCCCCCGGGGCGCCAGTGGCCCGCCTCGGCCGAGCTGACCAGTGACCATGGAGGATGAAACACGGGCGCCGGTCCGGAAAAATCCACCTCATGCACCTTCCCGAGGAACGTCAGGAACGCGTAGCCCTGGTCGGTCGGTATGCCCTGCACGAACAGCGGGTCGGTATTGACGTCGAAGAACCGGTCCGAAAGTGCGCGCGAAACTTCGTTGCCGTGGGCGTCAAGCGACACCGTGAGCAGCTGGCCGCTGTCACAGATCGAGGAAACGTGATCGGGCCCCCATGGGATGACCAGTACGCAGCCGGCGGTATCGATTTCTCCGAGCACTTTCCGGGATGCCGGATCCAGTACGCCGAAGGACGCTGCCGGAGTGATGTAGGCCACGTACAGAAAATGGCTGTCGCTGGAATAACCAAGATTGAAATAGTTCGGGGTGGCTTGCGCGCGCTTGGCCGGCAGGACAACCTCGCCGGTGAGCGCCAGCGTCGTGGTGTCCGTGAACTCGACTACGTCGGTGCGTTCGCCGTGGCCGCCGCGCGCGAAGTAGGTGGTCCCGACCGCGAGCGTGTTTCGATCCGGGGACAGCGCGACGGTAGGATAGAATCCGGCATCGATCTGACCCAGATGACGGTACTTGTCGGCGTCATAGAGTCGCACGCGCGAATCGATCTCGTTCATGAATGCGGCGTCGACGACGTAGATCCAGTGCGGGGTATGTGCCGGGAGCGGCTCCATGCCGAGTTGGTCGGGCGGAAGGGGGTCTGAGGCCGCCGCCCAGCCGGTCGCCAGCAATGCCAGGAGCGCTGCCCGAGCCTGAAAGGTCCGCATGTGCAACTCCGTGTGGCGCGCGCTCCGAATACTTGCCGTTGGCGCGCACCCGCCCGATACCCGTGCATTGATTGTCGCATAATATGGGCCAGGCACGACACACCTTAGACTTACGCGATGAAGGTCTTCCGCGCAGCAGAATGACGCACTCCATCCTGCTCGATCCGGCCCTCGCGATCCTGGTCGTGTGCGGCGGCAGCGCGCTGTTCGCGCTCGCCGCGGTCCATAAGTTGCGCGACATGCGGCATTTCAGCGCCGCCTTTGCCAACTACGGTGTGCCCCCGGCGCTGCAGCGCCTGAATCTCGCGTGGGCCATACCCGCAGTGGAGCTGGGAGTGGCGGCGGGATTGTGGGTGCCGGCCTGCACTCGGCCCGCGGTGCTGCTGGCCATCGGGCTACTGTTGGCTTACGCGGCCGCAATCGCGGTCAACCTCAGGGCGGGTCGCTCCGGCATTGCCTGCGGCTGCGGTGGCCCGGATCCGGAGCAGCCGATTGCCTGGTGGATGGTCTGGCGCAATCTGCTGCTGTCGTTGCTGTTGCTGGCCGCCCTCGCGCCGCGGAGCGCCCGGTCCCTCGAGCTGACTGATTTTGCGACCATAGGCTTCGGACTGGCCGCGATGGCATTGCTCTATGCGACCGCTGGACGCCTGTTCGTCCAGAATCGGATGCACTCATGACGGCGTTGCTGATCTCAAACGTGGTGCTGTGGATCGTCGTGCTCGCGCTGATCGCCGTGCTGCTTGCCCTGACGCGGCAGGTGGGTGTATTGCACGAACGCATCGCGCCGGCAGGAGCACTGATGATCAACCGCGGTCCGGCCGTCGGTGAGCCAGTGGCGCCGCTGGAGGTCACCGATCTGGAGGGACACAGCCTGCAGATTGGTGCACCGAGCGCCGATGGCAGGAGCACCCTGATCGTGTTCGTATCCCCGACCTGTCCAGTATGCAAGACCCTGCTTCCGGTCATCCGTGCCAGTCACGCCCAGGAACGCGACTGGCTGCGCGTGCTGCTCGCCAGCGATGGCGAACCGCAGGAGCATCGGCGTTTCGTGCAGCAGCAGGGGTTGGCCGGTGTTCCGTATGTGGTATCAGCCCAGCTCGGCCTTGGCTACCAGGTGAACCGCCTGCCGTTTGCCGCACTGGTGGACCAGGGTGGAGTGCTGCGCGCGCGTGGGCTCGTCAATTCACGTGAGCATCTGGAGAGCCTGTTCGAGGCGCAGCGCCTCGGGATGGCCTCGCTCCAGGAATACTTCGCCAGTCGCGCCTAGCGCAGCCGGTCCGCGTGGGTCCGGACGGTCTACTGCTGCGCAAAGGCAGAGCAGAGCAGGATGCCGGTGACGATTGACCCGATCCAGGCGTACTGCCCGCGCGTAATGCGCTCCTTCAGGATGAGGGCGGCGTAGACCAGTGTGACCACCGGGTAGGCTCCGACCAGCGGCGAGACGATGGAAATCGGGCCGTACCGGGCCGCGATGATCAGCCCCAGGCTCCCGCCGGCCATCATTCCCATCGGAATGAAGGAATGCAGCCACGCCTTTGCGGTATGCGGGCCCTTGCGCCCCTTGATCAGGCCGAAAACGCCGAGCGAGAACGCGCCGCCGATGGAACTGCACAGCGCGAGCGACACCTCGCTCGCCTCGGGAAAGGTGTAGGAGTACTTGATCAGCGTGTTCGAGGTTCCCCAGCACAGCAGCGCCAGGAGCGAGAGCGGGATCCAGCGGCGTGAGGATGTGGCGGCGTCCGTGCCCGCAGGCGAGTACGCCAGGCCCGCGCAGCCGCCGATGACGAGCGCCACCGCGAGGTACTGGACCGGGGCGAGCTGTTCGTGCAGGAACAGGCGCGCGAACAGTACTGTGAGGGCCGGATACGCGGCGGACAGCGTGCCGACGATCGCCACCGGGCCGGCTGCGATCGACTGGAAGTAGAGGATCCAGGCCAGGCCGTCGAACAGGTAGGCGAGGATGCCCGTCTCGAGAAACTGCCGCCCGTCGGGGGCAAGGAGCGATGGGTGCGAGTGCGAGAAGAAGAAGCCGAAATTCACCAGCGAAGTGGCGAACACGTAATACAGGCAGAAGCGCGCGGGCGAAACCTCGCCGATCCAGCGCTTCACCAGCCCCTGGCCGAGACCGTAGAGCAGGAGCGCCGTCAGCGCCGGGGTGAGCCAGGCGAGCAGCGCGGTGGTCGAGGGGTCTGCAATCACGGTATCCGATCCGGGCGCGGTGCCGAAGCGACGCCAGCAGCGCCGGCTGGAGTCTACGGGACGGGAATGCCCGCCATCAACCGGCGATGAGGGAACAATGGCCGGCGCTTGTGAGCGACCCTACAATGAGGTTTGCAAGAGTGTTCAGACTCAAAGGTCGTGGGGGAAGCGTCGTGAAAGAAACCCAGGCTGCCGTATTCCTGATGGGCCTACTCGCTGGCAATGCGGTAGGCGCCGACAGTCCCCGCGACGTGGGTCAGGTCGTGCCGGAATTGACGGCAATTCAGCCGGAACTTGAAGCGCTCTACAGGGACCTGCACCAGCACCCCGAGCTCGGCTTTCATGAAGTGAGGACGGCGGACGCTCTGGCTACCCGGCTGAAGGCCCTGGGATACGAGGTCACGACGGGGGTGGGCAAGACCGGAATCGTGGCAATCCTGCGCCGCGGCCCCGGCCCCATCGTCATGCTGCGGACGGAGCTCGATGCCCTGCCCATCGAGGAAAAGACGGGGCTGGCGTTCGCCAGCACGGCAACCACGCGCAACGATGCCGGAGAGATTGTGCACGTGGCGCACGCCTGCGGGCACGACCTCCACATGGCGGGCTGGATTGGCACGGCCGAGGTCATGGCGGGACGTCGCGAAGGATGGCACGGCACTTTGATGCTGGTCGGGCAACCGGCCGAGGAAGTCGCCGGCGGGGCCGAGGCCATGCTGGCAGACGGCTTGTTCACGAGATTTCCAAGGCCGGACTTTGTGATTGGCATGCACGACGATGAAACCCTTCCGTCCGGTCAGGTCGGCTTTCACGAAGGCTACTTTCGCGCCTCTGCCGACGCCCTCGAAGTGACGATCTTCGGTCGCGGAGGCCATGGGGCCTACCCCCATATGACCGTCGATCCCATCGTCATCGCGGCACGCTCCATACTCGGCTTCCAGACGATCGTCTCGCGCGAGACCAACCC
>JANXYA010000304.1 GCA_025350345.1 Gammaproteobacteria bacterium | reverse complement strand
CTGCTGCGCGCCGGCGGTTCCGACTACCCCTACGAGCTGTACAAGCGCGCAGGAGTGGACATGGCGACAGCGGGGCCCTATCGGGCGCTCGCGGCACGCATGAACAGGCTGCTCGATGAATTCGAGGCGCTGGAGGCCGAGAAGTAGGCGCTCAGCGCGCCGCGATGTAGTACAGGTCGATCGATTTTCCGATCCGCGTGACGGGCGTCTGGCTCGCGAGCCAGGCGTACCCGTCCGGCTCCTCCTTCATCGACAGCATGTCGATGGCGATCCAGCCGCTGGCGCGTTGTCCAGGCGCCAGAGGAGTGTAGGGCGGCAGATGCTCGCGCGTCAGGTCGGCCGTCCCCATGTACGCCAGACTCACCGACGGAACGTGGCGTCGCGCCAACTCGAGGCTGAGGCGGCGCAGGTCCTGACCCCAGTCCAGGTCGGAATCCACGAGGATGCGCTCGGGATGATCGCCACCGAAGGCATTGAAGTAGGCCAGGTAGTCCGGATAGGCGAACACCACGGTGGAAAATTGCCACAGCAGCAGGGCCGCCAGCGCGCCACGTGCCGCAGGACCTCGCCATTTCGCCCACAGCGCCGCCGTGACCGCGGCCGCGCCGATCGCCAGCGGCGGGTAGAGCACCAGCACGTGGCGCACGCCGATATTGATATGGCTGTAGCTGCAGCAAAAAATGAGGATCACCGCGAAGCACAGCGGCGCGGCCAGCAGTGGTACCGAGCGCTCGTGCCAGCCGCGCCACGCCAGCAGCCCCAGGCCCGTCAGCCCCAGCAGCAGCAGCGGCACGGGGGTCTTCACGGCGAGCGCCACCAGATAGAAATACCACCAGCCCATCAGGTCCGTCTGGCCGAGCAGGAACGAGTGGTGCCCGTGGCTGTTGTGCCACTCGACACCGAGTATGTTGAGCGGCACCTCTTGTATACCCAGCGGCACGGGCAGTCTCGAGGCCAGGCGGTAGCCGGCGTCGTGCAGCCAGCCGCTGCTCCCGACCAGCAGATCGAGCGCCCGGTTGGGAGCGAAGTCCGGCGTCGTCAGGTAGATCAGGTGCGGGCCATAGACGGCGATCACGGTCAGGATCGCAATCAGCAGCGCCAGGGCCGCACCTCCAAGCCGCCGGCGCAGCGAGGGTCGCGCTGTGGCGTGCGCCGTGCACAGGAGCTGCGCGATGAGCAGCGCCAGGCCCGCCACGCCGATGAACGGCAGCGCCGACAGCTTGGTGCTGATGGCCAGCCCGGCGGCCAGGCCGAGCAGGGCGGCGCGCGACAGGCTCGGGTTTTCCAGCCAGCGCAGCAGGCAATAGAAACTCAGGATGCACAGTGCCGTGACCGGCACATCGAGCGCGACGACCCCGGCGTGCCCGAGGATGACCGGCGTGCTCAGCAGGAAGGCGCTCGCCAGCCAGGCTGTGCTCGGATCGTGATAGCGCCATACCCAGCGCCAGAGCGCCACGATGAGCACGGCCAGGAACGGCAGCATGCCGAGCCGCGCCAGCGTCAGGAGCGTGTCGTAGCTGGCCCTCGAGTGATAGAGAATCTGCCGGCCGGCTTCCTCCCCCGTCATGCCGCCGTCCTGTTGCGCATCGCCGGGTGCCCGCGCGCCGGCCAGATGAGGGCCGATCGCCGCCGCCAGCCGCGCCAGGGGCGGATGCTGGTCGTCGTAGCGGTAGGCGCCGTGATCGATCAGTGCCAGGCCCACTGCGATATGCTCCGGCTCGTCCCAGACATTGCCGAACACCGGCCACGTCGAGGCGACCAGCAGGCAGGCGGACAGCGCAAGGAGCGGCGCCGCCCAGCGCGGGGCGCGCGCCACGATCGTTGGCGATTGCGACATCGTCGCCTAGACTAGCATGCACATGGACAACACGGCGTTCGTCGCACCCGCGCTGCTCAAGTGGCACGCGCAGCATGGCCGCCACGATCTGCCCTGGCAGCGCGAGCCCACGCCCTACCGGGTGTGGGTCTCGGAAATCATGTTGCAGCAGACGCAGGTGGCCACCGCGACCGGCTATTACGATCGCTTCATGCGGCGCTTCCCCGATGTCGCCACGCTCGCCGCGGCGCCGCTCGATGAAGTGCTGCACCTCTGGTCGGGTCTCGGTTACTACTCGCGCGCCCGTAACCTGCATCGCGCCGCCCAGCAGCTGGTCGAGCAATACGGCGGCGAACTGCCGACCACGGCGGCGAAGCTTGTCGAGCTGCCGGGCATCGGCCGCTCGACCGCCGCGGCCATCCGGGCGCTCAGCGCCGGCGAGCGCGGTGCCATACTGGATGGCAACGTCCGGCGCGTGCTGGCGCGCTGCTTTCTGGTCACTGGCGCGCCCACGCCGCGTGCCGCGGAGAAGCGGTTGTGGCAGCTAGCCGAGCTGTGTACGCCGGATGAGGACGTGGCCGCTTATACGCAGGCCATCATGGATCTGGGCGCGACGATCTGCGTGCGCCGCCGGCCGCTGTGTGCCGCCTGTCCGCTGGAGGCGCACTGCGCCGCCAAGCGCAGCCGGCGCCAGCACGAGATCCCTGCGCCGCGGGTGCGCGCCGCACGCCGCACGCGCGCGGTGGTGATGCTCCTGGCGCAAAGGGGCGACGGCAGCGTGCTGCTCGAGCGCCGTCCCGAGCGCGGCGTGTGGGGCGGGTTGTGGTGCCCGCCACAGTTTCCGAGTGTCGAGGCGGCACAACTCTACGCCGCCACCCGCCTGCGCTCGGCTGTCATCGAGCCGCGATCCCTGGCCATCGTGCGCCACGCCTTTACGCACTTCGAGCTCGAGATCACCCCGCTCCTGGCGAGCTGCGAGGCCTGGGCGGGCGTGATGGATGAGCCGCCGACGCTCTGGTATAACCCCGCCCAGCCCGAGCGCCTCGGGCTCCCGGCTCCCGTCTCGGCACTGATCCAGAGCATCACATGACCCGCATGGTCCACTGCGTCGTCCTCAAGAGCGAAGCGCCCGGCCTCGATCGCGTGCCTTACCCGGGCCCGCTGGGGCAGCGCATCTTCGAGCAGGTCTCGCGCGAGGGCTGGGCCCGCTGGGTCAAGCACCAGGTCATGCTCATCAACGAGAACCGGCTCTCGCCGATCGAGCCCAAGGCCCGCAAGTTTCTCGAGGCGGAGATGGAAAAGTACTTCTTCGGGCCGGGTTCCGAACGCCCGCCTGACTTCAGGCCGCCGGAAACCTGACCGGGGCCAGAAGCATTCTGCACTCTGCGGGAGGAGGCGCTGGCAAAGTACAATGCCCGCAAACACGGCCTGTTCGCAGCGGCGCGTCTGATGCCGGGCGAGGATGAGAGGCAGTTTGAGAGCCTATCCGCGCGGCTGCAGGCTGAACTCGTGCCAACCTGCGCGATTGAGGGCATGCTGGTCGACCAGATCATTGCCGATATGTGGCGTCTGCGGCGCCTTGAGCAAGCCGAGAGGGCCTACTTAAGCCGCGTTCAGGAATCGGTGTATGAGCGGCTTCTTCGCGCGCTGCCTGACGCAGAACTCGAATCGCTCAAGCAGCGTCTTGGCTGCCGCCCCTCTGACCACGCCAGCGGCATTGCCGAACAAGCGCAAAGTCAGTCTCAGACTAATGATCCTGGGGAGCCCGATAGCAAG
>JANXYA010000247.1 GCA_025350345.1 Gammaproteobacteria bacterium | reverse complement strand
GGATGCGCTCAACCGGATCGGCAAGCGGGCCATCATCTGCCTGCGCGAGCCGGCGCTGGGGCCGGTGTTCGGCATGAAGGGCGGCGCGGCTGGCGGCGGCTTCTCGCAGGTCGTGCCGATGGAAGACATCAACCTGCATTTCACCGGCGATTTCTCCGCGATCGCGCTGGCCAACAACCTGCTCGCGGCGCTCATCGACAATCACGTCTATCACGGCAATGCCCTCGGCTTCGATGTCCGCCGCATCACCTGGCGGCGGGTACTCGACATCAATGATCGCGCCCTGCGCGCGATCACTGTCGGCCTGGGCGGTCCCGGGAACGGCTATCCGCGCCAGGACGGCTTCGACATCGTCGTGGCCTCGGAGGTCATGGCGATCTTTTGCCTGGCGACGAGCCTTGCGGATCTGAAGGAGCGGCTGGGCAAGATCGTGGTCGGCTATACGCGTGAGCTGAAGCCCATTCGCGCCGCCGAACTCAAGGCGCACGGCGCGATGACGGTGCTGCTGAAGGACGCGTTGGCCCCCAATCTCGTGCAGACCCTCGAGAACAATCCGGCGTTGATTCACGGCGGACCCTTTGCCAACATCGCCCACGGCTGCAATTCGGTGATCGCGACCTCCAGTGCTCTCAAGCTCGCCGAATACGTCGTCACCGAGGCGGGCTTCGGGGCGGACCTCGGCGGCGAGAAGTTCATCGACATCAAGTGCCGCAAATCGGGTTTGCGTCCGGCCGCCGTGGTCATCGTCGCGACGGTGCGTGCCCTGAAGTATCACGGCGGCGTCGAGGTGAAGGAGCTGGCGACGGAGAATCTTCCGGCCCTGCGCAAGGGGATCGTGAATCTGGAGCGCCACATCGACAATGTGCGCGAGCGCTTCGGCCTGCCCTGCGTCGTGTCGATCAATCACCGCGCTGAAGACACGGACGCCGAGCTGAAGGAGTTGCAGGAGCACGCGGCGCACAAGGGCGTGAAGCTGATTGTCGCCCGGCATTACTCCGAAGGGAGCGCCGGAGCACTGGAAGTCGCGAAGGAAGTGGTGCGGCTGTGCGAGCAGCCCAGCAAGTTCCGCTTCCTGTATGAAGATTCGCTGCCGCTGTGGGAGAAGATGAAGGCGATCGCGACCCAGATCTACGGCGCTTCCGAGATTACCGCCGATGCGAGCATCCGGGCGCAGATCCGCGCCTTGCAGGATGGGGGCTATGGCCATTATCCGGTCTGCGTGGCGAAGACCCAATATTCCTTTTCCACCGATCCGAAGCTGCGCGGTGCACCGAGCGGCCATGCGGTGAATGTCCGCGAGGTGCGGCTCGCCGCGGGCGCGGAATTCATCGTCATGATCTGCGGGGACATCATGACCATGCCCGGGCTGCCGTCCTCGCCGGCGGCCTGCGCGATCGATCTGGATGCGCAGGGCAACATCGTGGGCATGTTCTAGGGGGCTGCGGCGGCGGGCTCTTGGTCGATGCGATGGCGTCTTCGGCTCGCGCTTCCGTCGGGTAGGGTGGAGTCCCTCAGGGCTTCGCCTTCTTCGAGGGCTTCGACTTGCCGGAACTGTTGAGAGCGACCGCCTGGCTAATGAGCGCCCTGAAGGCGGGCCCGTCGACTTCTTCTCCTTCGTGGATGTCGATTGCGCGGCGCACGTTGCCGTCCAGACTCGAGTTGAAGAGACGGGCCGGATCCTGCAGGGACGCACCCTTGGCAAAGGTGAGCTTCACCACCTTCTTGTAGGATTCGCCAGTGCAGATGATGCCATCGTGCGACCAGACCGGAGTGCCCATCCACTTCCATTCCTCGACGACGTCCGGGTCTGCTTCCCTGATGAGCTTGCGCATTCTGCCCAGGGTTTCCCCGCGCCAGTCCCCGAGTTCGGCGATTCTCCTGGAAATGAGTGCCGATGCCGACTGCCCCTGGCTCCCGCCCGGCTTTTTCATGTTCTCATCCTGGAAGTTCCACAGAGATTGCATTGCTCCTCAGGGCACGAGGACGATCTTGCCGACGTGGCGTTTCTGCAGGAACGCCTGCTGCGCCGCGACGATGTCGGGCAGGGCGAAGGTGGCACTGACGAGCGGCCGGATCTCGGCGCGTTCGATGTAACCGATGAGCTGGGTGAACAGGGCCGGTTCTGGGATGGTGCAGCCGTAGAGGCTCAGGTCCTTGAGATAGAGGGTGCGCAGGTCGAGCGCCACGATGGCGCCGGCGATGGCGCCCGCCACCGCGTAGCGGCCGCCGCGCCGCAGGATCTGCAGGCACTGCGGAAACTGCGCGCCGCCCACGCAATCAACCACGACATCGACGGATTCGCGCCCGAGCAGGGCCGTGAGGTCCGCATCGCGGGCCAGGACACGCTCGGCACCCAGTTCCTGCAGTACCGCCTCCTTCCCCGCGCTGGCCACGGCAATTACCCGCGCTTTGCGGCGCCGCCCGAGCTGCACGGCCGCGGAGCCCACGCCGCCGGAGGCACCGGTGACCACGATCCTGTCCGCTGGCGCGACGGCGGCCCGCGACAACATGTGCTCGGCGGCAAGATAGGAGCAGGGGAAGCTCGCCAGCTCGATGTCCGAAAGAGCGCTCTTCACCGGACAGGCGTTGATTGCCGGCACGGTGGCGAACTGGGCGAAGGCGCCGTCCCGGTCGGCGCCAAAGTAGGTGGCGAGCGCGGCATTCCCCGGCGTACCACGCAGGATGGGATCGATCAGGACCCGCTGGCCGATGCGGGTCGGCGCGACACCGGCGCCCACCGCTGCAACATAGCCGCAGGCGTCTGCGCCCTGGATGCGCGGGAACTGGAAGGCGGCACCGCTCCACGCGCTGTCGGGAAGCGAGGCCGTTGCGTCGGTGCCCGTCGTCTCGACACCCGTCGCCGCCGCGCGTGAGTACCAGCCAATGCGGGTGTTGATGTCGGTGTTATTGACGGACGCCGCCGCGATGCGTACCAGCACTTCATCGGGTCCGGGCAGCGGGATTGGCACCCTGCGCAGTTCGAGCTGCCCGAAGTCGCCGTGACCCTTGAGTACGACGGCCAGCATCATCCCCGCTGGCGGCAGGCTCACCGCTGCGCCCACGCGCGCCTCACTTCCACTGGGCGAGACGATAGCCCTCGTCCGGGATGCTGTAGTAGTCGCCCTTGTCGGCGCAGAATATGTGCCCCTCGATCTTAAGACCGGTCGGTCCATCGAGTGTGCCGGCGGTGATCGAGATCTCCTCCTCGCCGTCCGCGCGCCAGAACAGCGTCGAGCCACAGGTGGCGCAGAATCCGCGCTCGGCCTGGGCAGAGGCCCGGTACCAGCGAAGCGGGGCGGCGCGAACCAGGTGAAAATCGGCCTTGAGGGCGCTGGTTGCGGCCATGAAGTGGCCGGTCTGCTTCCGGCATTGCGTGCAATGGCAGGCGATGACGTCACGGAGCGCTCCGCGCACCTCGTACACGCACTCACCGCACAGGCAGCTGCCGCGATGGCGAACTTCGCTCACGATGTACCTCCGGCGCGTGTGCGCGCGCGCCGCGATCGTACCGCCGGAACCTGATCTCCGGCAAACAGCCACGCCAGCTGCTCGATCATCGTGGCGCCCAGCTGCTCGACACTGGCGATCGTGACCGCGCGCCGGTAAAAATCGCTGACCTCGTGGCCAATGCCGATCGCGACCAGCTCGACGCTCGAGCGCTGCTCGATCCATTTCACGACGTTGCGCAGGTGCTGCTCCAGGTAGCTGCCCGGATTGGCGGACAGGGTGGCCTCATCCAGTGGCACCCCATCCGAGATCACCATCAGGATCCGCCGCGCTTCGCTGCGGCGCTGCAGGCGCGCGTGAGCCCACAGCAGCGCTTCGCCGTCGATGTTCTCCTTCAGCAGGTCCTCGCGCAGCATGAGCCCGAGATTCTCCCGCGCGCGCCGCCAGGGGGCGTCCGCGGACTTGTAGATGATGTGCCGCAGATCGCTGAGCCGCCCAGGCGCCGTCCTGGCGCCGGAGCGGAGCCAGTCCGCCCGTGACTCGCCTCCCTGCCAGGCGCGGGTAGTAAAGCCCAGGATCTCCACCTTCACCCCGCAGCGCTCCAGCGTGCGGGCCAGCACCTCCGCGCACACGGCCGCGAGCATGATCGGGCGGCCCCGCATCGATCCGGAGTTGTCGAGCAGCAGCGTGACCACGGTGTCCTTGAAATCGGTCTCCCGCTCCTCCTTGAAGGACAGGGGCGCCAGGGGCTCGACGATGACCCGGGTCAGTCGCGCGGCGTCGAGCACGCCCTCTTCGAGATCGAATTGCCAGCCCCGCAGCTGCTGCGCGCGCAGCAGGCGCTCGAGGCGATGGGCGAGGCGCGCGACGGCGCCCTGGAGGCTCCGGGCCTCGGCATTCAGCTGGGCGCGCAGGCGCTCCAGCTCGGCCCTGTCGCTCAGGGTCTCCGCCTCCACGACCTCGTCGTGCACCCTCGTAAAGATCTGGTAGTGGCGGTTCGGGTTGTCGGAATCGTCGTACAGCGGCGCGCGCGTCAGGCGCTCGCCATCGTTCTTCTGCTCCGTGCCTGGCTGCGCCGTCTTGCCCTGGCGGCCGGGCAACTCGGCCGGGGCTTTCGGTGCTATGGCAGACTCGTCCTGCTCGAGTTCACCCTGCTGGCGCTTGACGCGCAGTCCGCCGGTGCTGCGCGCTTCCCCGCTCGAATCACCGTCCGCAGGCCGCTGCGGGGCGGCGGCGGTGGCCTGCTGGTGGCGCTGCGCGCGCGCGCCAATCTCGGAGCCCAGGTCAAGATCGCGCACCAGCTCGTGCAGCAGCAGGGCGAAGCGGGCCTGATCGTGCGCCGCGGATACGAGCTGGCCAAGGTGCAAGCTGGCGCGCGCGCGCAACTCGGGCAGCCAGCGCGACATCAGCGCGTTGGCCGCGGCGGGTGGGGCCATGCCGGTCAGCCGCTCCCGGAACAGCAGCGCGAGTGCGTGGACCATGCCGGAGGAGCGCGCGAGATGTGCACTCAGGGCGCCGTTGCGCTCGAGTTGATCGATGAGCGCAGCCTCGAGGTTGCGCGCAACGCCGCTCATCACCAGCGCACCGAGGGACTGGCAGCGCATGTCTTCGAGCACGTCGTACAGCTCCCGCGCACGTGGACCGGCGGGGCGAAAACGGGCGTGCACCGTTTCGTCGAAATAGGCCCGGCGCAGCGCCAGCCGATCGGCGCGGCCACGCGCGCAGGCCGCGCTGTCCGCCGTGAGCGGCGACGGGGTCGGAGGCAGGAGCAGGGTACCCACGGGCGCGCTGGCTCCGGGTGCGGCGCACAAAACCTTGAGCCCCCGCTCGCCCGCCAGGGCGCGCGTGGCCTGAATCAGCACACGCTCGAAGCGCTGCTCGAGCGGGGCGCGCCGCTGCGGTGGCCTTTGGTTCACACGACCTTCAGACCGGTCACCGCCTCTGGCAGGTCGGAGCCGAAGGCGCGCTGGAAAAACTCGGCGACCGCGGAGCGCTCGAGTTCATCGCACTTGTTGAGGAAACTGACACGAAACGCCAGGCCGATGTCGGCAAAGATCGCGGCGTTCTCGGCCCAGGTGATCACCGTGCGCGGGCTCATCACGGTGGAGATGTCCCCGTTCATGAAGGCGTTGCGGGTCATGTCGGCGACCCGCACCATCGCCATGATCGTGCGCCGGCCTTCGGCGTTGTCATAGTGCGGCGCCTTGCTGAGCACGATCGCCGCTTCCTTGTCGTGTTCCAGGTAATTGAGCGTCGTGACGATCGACCAGCGATCCATCTGCCCCTGGTTGATCTGCTGGGTGCCGTGGTACAGCCCGCTGGCATCGCCCAGCCCGATGGTATTGCTGGTGGCAAACAGCCGGAAGAACGGGTGCGGGCTGATGACGCGATTCTGGTCGAGCAGCGTGAGCTTGCCGCTCGCCTCCAGCACGCGCTGGATCACGAACATGACATCCGCCCGGCCCGCGTCGTACTCATCGAAGCTCAGGGCGATCGGTCGCTGGATTGCCCAGGGGAGCAGTCCCTCGCGGAACTCGGTGACCTGGTGATCGTCGCGCACGACGATGGCATCGCGGCCCACCAGATCGATGCGGCTGACGTGGCCGTCCAGATTGATCCGCACCAGCGGCCAGTTCAGCCGCGCCGCCACCTGCTCGATGTGCGTGGATTTTCCGGTGCCGTGGTAGCCCTGCACCATGACGCGCCGGTTGAAGGCGAAGCCGGCGAGGATGGCGAGCGTGGTATCGGGGTCGAAACAGTAGCCCGGATCGATCTCCGGGACATATTCGCTGCGCGCCTTGAAAGCCGGCACCAGCATGTCGCTGGGCACGCCGAAGGCGCGCGCCGAAACTTCCGTGTCGGGCGCCCTGCCCGGCAGTTCATCGGCGGTGCTCATGGCGGGTTGGCCGCTGGCCCCAGGTGTATCCAGGCGGACTTGGTCTGGGTGTAGCCCAGCAGGCTCTCCAGACACTTGTCACGCCCCTGCCCGGACTGCTTGTAGACTCCGAAGGGCTGCGTCATGTCCCCGTGATCGAAGCAGTTCACCCAGATCACGCCGGCCTCCAGGTCGCGCACCGCGGCGTGGGCCTTGCGCAGGTCGCGCGTCCACACGGCGGCGGCCAGGCCGTAGATCGAATCGTTGGCGATCGCCACCGCCTCTTCCAGCCCGTCCACTTCGATCGCCGCGGCCACCGGGCCGAATATTTCTTCACGGGCAATCGTCATCCGGTTGTTCACGCCGGAAAACAGGGTGGGGTTGACGTAGCAACCGGGCAGGGCGGGCGCGTCGCCGCCGAATTCGAGCCTGGCCCCCTCGCTGCGCCCCTTGCCGATGTAGTCGAGCACCCGCGCTCGCTGCTTCGCGGTGACCAGCGGACCGAGATTGGTCTGCGGGTCGAGCGGGTCGCCCGCGCGGTAGGCGTTGCGTCCCTGTTCGATGAAGCGGGCGACGAATTCGCCGGCGATGCGCTTGTCGATCAGGAGGCGCGAACCGGCGTTGCAGACCTCACCCATGTTGCCGAAGATGCCGTTGATGGCGTAGCTGACGGCGCGATCCAGGTCCTCCAGATCGGCGAGGAAGATCTGTGGCGACTTGCCCCCGCACTCGAGGCTCACCCGCTTCATGTTGGATTGTCCGGCGTACACCAGCATCTGCTTGCCGATGACGGTCGAGCCGGTGAAGGCGATCTTGGCGACGTCGTTGTGCAGGGCGAGGGCCGCTCCCGCCGCATTGCCGAGGCCGTTCACGACATTGAATACGCCCGGGGGGCCGCCGGCCTCGACGAACAGTTGCGCCAGGAGCAGCGCCGAGAGCGGGGACTGCTCGGCGGGCTTCAGCACCACGGAGTTGCCGGCGGCGAGCGCCGGGGCCACCTTCCAGGCCGCCATCAGCAGCGGATAGTTCCAGGGCACGATGCAGCCCACCACGCCGAGTGGCTCGCGCAGGATGTAATGAAAGGCATCGGCCGCCGTCGCCGTCACCGCCCCGTCGATCTTGTCGGACAGTTCCGCGAAGTAGCTGAAGCACTGGGTGGCGGACGGCACGTCGATGTTCAGCATGTCGCGGATCGGCTTGCCCATCGACAGGCTGTCGAGGAGCGCAAGGCGCTCGCCATTCGCTGCTATGAGCTGGGCGAGGCGCGACAGGATGGCCAGGCGGTCGCGCGGCGCCATGCGCCGCCACACCCCGCTGCTGAAGGAGCGGCGGGCGGATGCCACGGCGCGATCAATTTCGGCCGCGCCGCCGGCGGCCACTTCGCACAGGGGCGTGCCGGTGGCCGGATTGATCACGGTGAATCGGGCGGTGCCCCCGGGCACATGATCGCCGTCGATGAAATGGCCAGTCGGGAAACGCAGCGCCGTGGCGCGCTGCTGCCAGTCGGCCAATTTAAGTGAATTTGTCATGCTGCAACCTCTGCTCCATATAAAGACTTGCCGGCTGGTAGATTATCTTTGCTGCGCCCCCAGGCAGACTGTGCGAGGCTATGAAGCCCTGCGGACGGGTGTTTCGAAGACCGCCAGGCATCGCGCCGGAGAACCGAAAGTGTCTGAAGGCCCAATTGTGACACGGCGCGCGTCCGGGCGGGACGCCCGACGCGCCGAGCGCGCGGCTCCCCTGCCGGAGCACCTGCGCCCGGTGCGGCCCGGCATGCCCAGCGGCCGTTACCAGCCGCTGAGCCAGCCTGATATCGAGAAGATCCACGCCACCGCGCTGCGCCTGCTCGCCGAGGTAGGCCTGGCCGACGCGACCGAATCGGGCCTCGAGATCATGACCCGGGCCGGGTGCACCTTGAGCGAGCACGGGCGCCTGCTGTTTCCACGCGCCCTTGTCGAGGACACGCTCGCCAAGGCGGCACGCCATTTCGTGCTGCACGCGCAGGAACCACGCCACGATCTGGAGCCCTGGGGCAAGCGCGCCTACTTCGGTACTGCGGGCGCGGCGGTCAACATCGTGGACGCACAGGGCGTGTACCGCGAGTCGACGATCCAGGACCTGTACGACATCGGTCGCGTCGTCGATACGCTGGAGCACATTCATTTCTTCCAGCGCGCCGTGGTGCCGCGCGATATTCCCGACCCCTTCGAGATGGATTTCAACACCTGCTACGCCTCGGTCTCCAGCACCACCAAGCACGTCGGCAGCAGCTGGGTGCAGCCCGAGCACCTCACCGCATCGCTGCAGATGCTGCACATGATTGCCGGCGGAGAGCGCCAGTGGCGCGAGCGCCCCTTCGTCAGCCAGTCGAACTGCTTCGTCGTGCCGCCGATGAAATTCGCCGCCGACGCCTGCCGCTGCCTGGAAGGGGCGGTGCGGGGCGGCATGCCCGTGCTGTTGCTATCGGCCGGGCAGGCGGGGGCAACCGCCCCCGCAGCACTCGCCGGCGCACTGGCCCAGGAGGTCGCCGAGGTGCTCGCCGGCCTCGTCTATGTGAATGCCATCCGGCCCGGACATCCGGCGATCTTCGGGACCTGGTGCTTCGTATCCGACCTGCGCACCGGGGCCATGTCCGGCGGGAGCCCGGAGCAGGCGCTGCTGTCGGCCGCGGCGGGGCAGATGGCCAATTTCTACAATCTCACGGGCGGAACCGCCTCGGGCATGACGGATTCAAAGGTCGCCGACGGTCAGTCGGGTGCGGAGAAGGCGCTCAATCACGCGCTCGTGGGCAACTCCGGCGCCAATCTCATCTATGAGTCGGCGGGCATGCACGCCAGCCTCCTCGGCTACTCGCTGGAAAGCCTGATCATCGACAATGACATCATTGGCGCCGCGCAGCGCACCATCAAGGGGATCGAAGTGAGCGAGGAGCGGCTGTCGTTCGAGACCATCAGGGACGTGTGCCTCAACGGGCCGGGGCACTTCCTGGGGAGCGAGCAGACGCTGCGGTTGATGCAGACCGAATACCTGTACCCGGGCGTGGCGGATCGGCGCAGCCCCAATGACTGGGCGGAACGCGGCTCGCTCGATGTGCTGCAGCGGGCCGCCGAGAAGATCAGGGAGATTCTCTCGAGCCACTACCCGAGCCATATTCCAGAATCCGTCGATGCCGCGATCCGCGCGCGCTTTCCCGTGCGCCTGTCCCGCCCAGGCATGCAGGCCGCCGTCCGGAGCCAGGCGGGCGGCGCGAGCGCGCCAGCCCTGGCGCCGCAGCAGGTACGTGCCTAGCGCGCCGCATGTCCCTGCCTAGCCGCGCCAGCGTCGTCATCGTCGGCGGAGGCATCGCCGGCTGCTCCATCGCCTACCACCTGACGAAGATCGGGCTGACCGATGTGGTGCTGCTCGAGCGCCGGCAACTGACCTGCGGCACCACCTGGCACGCCGCCGGCCTCGTCGGCCAGCTGCGTGCGACGCGCAATCTCACCGAGCTCGCGAAATACACCGCCGAGCTGTTTTGCTCCCTGGAGGCAGAGACCGGGCAGGCGACCGGATTCAAGCAGAACGGTTCGATCAGCGTCGCCAAGACCGCCGCGCGCTTCGAGGAACTGAAGCGCGGTGCCTCCATGGGCAAGACCTTTGGGCTCCAGATCGACGTGCTGCAGAAGGAGGCGATCCGCGAGCGCTGGCCGCTGCTCGAGACCGCCGACCTGGTCGGCGGCATCTACATCGGCAAGGATGGACAGACCAATCCGATCGACACGGCCCAGGCCTTCGCGCGCGGCGCGAAGCAGCGTGGTGCGCGTATCTTCGAGCATACGGTGGTCAGCCGGATCCGCGTCGAGAAGGGCCGGGCCGTCGGCGTCGAAACAGAAACAGGTTTCATCGCGGCCGATACGGTCGTGCTGTGTGCCGGCATGTGGTCGCATGCCCTCGGGCGCGACTGCGGCGTGGCGGTTCCCCTGCACGCTGCGGAACACTTTTATATCGTGACCGAGCCCATCGCGGGATTGCCGGGCAACCTCCCGGTGCTGCGCGTCTACGACGAATGCGCCTATTACAAGGAGGACGCCGGGAAGCTATTGGTCGGGTGCTTCGAGCCGGTGGCCAAGCCCTGGGGCATGGAGGGGATCCCCGAGAGCTTCTGCTTCGATACGCTCCCCGAGGATTTCGAGCATTTCGAGCCGATCCTCGCTGCCGCGGTGCGGCGGGTGCCGGTGCTCGCCGACGCCGGTATCCAGCTGTTCTTCAACGGACCGGAGAGCTTCACCCCCGATGACCGCTTTTACATCGGCGAATCCCCGGAAGTGCGCGACCTGTTCGTCGCCGCAGGCTTCAATTCGACGGGGATCGCTTCCAGCGGGGGCGCGGGCAAGGTGGTGGCGCAATGGATACTCGATCGCCGGCCGCCGATGGATCTGGCTGACGTCGATATCCGCCGGGTCGTCCCGTTCCAGTCCAACCGCCGTTACCTGCGCGATCGCACGGTCGAGACGCTCGGCCTGCTCTATGCGATGCACTGGCCCTACTACCAGTACCAGAGCGCGCGCGGCGCGCGGCGCAGTGGACTGCACGATCGGCTGCTCGCCGCCGGCGCCTGCATGGGGGAGACCGCCGGGTGGGAGCGCCCCAACTGGTTCGCCGAGCCCGGCTCCAGGCCGCAGTACGAATATTCCTACGGCCGCCAGAACTGGTTTGCCGCCTGCGGCAATGAGTGTCGCGCCGTGCGCGATGCGGTCGCGCTCTTCGATCAGGCCAGCTTCGCCAAATTCCTGGTGCAGGGGGTGGATGCCGGTGCCGTACTCAATCAACTCTCGACAGCCAATGTCGACGTACCGATTGGCCGCATCGTCTACACGCAGTGGCTCAATGAGCGCGGCGGGATCGAGGCCGACCTGACCATCACGCGCCTCACCGAGCGTGAATTCATGGTGGTCACCTCGGCGATCTGCCAGAGCCGCGACCTGGCCTGGCTCCGCCGGCATCTCGATGCCCAGCCGGCCGCACGCTGCACCGTGACCGACGTGACGGCCGGGGTGGCGATGCTCGGGGTGATGGGCCCGCACAGCCGTAGGCTGCTCGAGCGCCTCTCGGGTGCGGATCTGTCCAACGCCGCGCATCCCTTTGGTCACTCGCGCGAGCTCGAGATTGGCTACGCGCGCGTGCGCGCCAGCCGCATCACCTATGTCGGCGAGCTGGGTTGGGAGCTGTACATCAGTGGAGAACAGCTGCTGGATGTCTACGAGCGATTGCTCGAAGCCGGCGCCGGCTTCGGCTTGCGTCACGCCGGATATCACGCGATGGCCGCCTGCCGCGTGGAGAAGGGATACCGGCACTGGAGCCACGACATCGGCGATGAGGACACGCCGCTCGAGGCCGGGCTCGGATTCACCGTGGCCTGGGACAAGCCCGGCGGATTCCAGGGCCGCGAGGCCCTGCTGGCCCAGCGCGGACGTGGGCCTCTACCCAAGCGACTCGTGCAGCTGATGCTGGTCGATGCGGGCGAGGCCGCTCCGCTCCTGTATCACGAGGAACCGATTCTTCGCGATGGCGAGATCGTGGGCTCGATCAAGTCGGGCGCCTGGGGTCATCGTCTCGGGCGCTCCATCGGCATGGGCTACGCCAACTGCAGCGCCGGCGTCACGCCGCAGTGGCTGCAGGCCGGGCACTGGCAGGTTGAGGTGGCCGGTGTTCAGCACGCGGCCCGCGTGCAATTGCAGCCCTGGTACGATCCGGCCGGCGAGCGCATCAAGGGCTGAGCAGGAAGTCCATGAAGAGTCACGCCCAGGTGGTGGTGATCGGTGGCGGCGCCGTGGGCTGCAGCGCCCTGTATCACCTCACCCAGCTCGGCGTCAGCGACGCGGTGCTGCTGGAGCGCGATGAACTGACCGCCGGCTCGACCTGGCATGCCGCCGGCAACTGCCCGAATTTCTCGACCTCCTGGAACCTGATCAAGCTGCAGCGGCACAGCACCCGGCTCTACGCTGAGCTCGCCCAGCGCGTCGGCTACGAAATCAATTATCACGTTACGGGCAGTATCCGCCTGGCGCACACGGCCGACCGGGTCGATGAGTTTCGCCACGTGCTCTCCCAGGCGCGCGCCCAGGGCATCGAATTCGAGATGCTGAGCCCGCAGCAGATCCGCGAACGCCATCCCTTCATCACGACGGACGGCCTTCGCGCCGGCCTCTATGACCCGCACGACGGAGATATCGATCCGGCGCAGCTGACCCAGGCGCTCGCCAAGGGCGCGCGGGACGCCGGCGCGCAGATTCACCGCCAGACGCGTGTCACGGCGCTCGAACGTACCGCCTCGGGCGAATGGCGCGTCACGACCAATCGCGGCGTCATCGTGGCCCAGTCGGTGATCAATGCCGCGGGCTATCGGGGGGGCGAAGTGGCGGCGATGGTCGGGGAGTACCTGCCCATCATCACGCTGTCGCACCAGTACCTGATCACCGAGGATATTCCGGAGCTGGTGGCGCGCGGCGCGGCACGGCTCCCACTGCTGCGCGATCCGGACGTCAGCTACTACATGCGCCAGGAGCGGCACGGCCTGATTCTCGGTCCCTATGAAAGAAAGGGCAGGGCCCATTGGCTTGACGCCATACCCGAGGAGTTCGCGCACCAGCTGTTCGATGATGACATCGGCCGCCTGGAGTCCTATATCGAGGACGCCTGCGCACGCGTACCGATACTCGCATCGGTGGGTGTGAAATCAATCATCAATGGGCCCATTCCCTATGCGCCTGACGGCAATCCGCTGATTGGCCCTGCTCCGGGCCTGCCCGGCCTTTACCATTGCTGCGCGTTCACTTTTGGCATTGCGCAGGCCGGCGGTGCCGGGAAGATCATCGCGGAGTGGGTCGCGCTCGGGCAGCCCGAGTGGGACATGTGGCCCCTGGATTCGCGCCGCTACCTCGCCTACGCCAACAAAACCTTCACCCTGGCAAAGGCGCTCGAGACCTACCAGGATGAATACGGCATCGGCTACCCGGCCGAGGAGCGAGCCGCCGGGCGACCGGCCAAGACCTCGCCGGTGTACTCGCGGCTCAAGGCCAAGGGCGCGCGATTCGGCGCGCGCGGCGGCTGGGAGCGCGCGGTGTACTTTCCCGCAGGCGGCGATCCCACGGTCGCCCCGGAATTGTCGTTTCGCCGGCCGCGCTGGCACACCGCCGTCGCGCGCGAATGCGCGGCCGTGCAGCAGCGGGTGGCGGTGCTCGATCTGCCGGGTTTCACGAAGTTCGAAGTCTCTGGGCGCGGCGCGCGCGCCTGGCTCGATCACATGGTGGCGGGCACGGTGCCGCGCCCGGGCCGCACGGCACTCAATTACTTCTGCTCTCCCAGCGGCGGTATCGTCACCGAGATGACCATCACGGCCTTCGAGCCGGACCGGTACTGGCTCATCAGCGCCGCGGCCGGTGAACGGCACGACGAGCACTGGCTGCACGCCCACCTGCCGACTGGCGGCGCCGTGCGCATCGAGAACCAGTCGGCGCGCTACGGGACCCTCATCGTCGTGGGTCCGAAGTCGCGCGAGTTGCTGTCCTTGCTCACCGCGGCTGACCTTGGCAACGAGGCCTTTCCCTGGCTGGCGATGCGGGCCATCGACATTGGCTACACCCGGGCCATCGCGCTGCGTGTCAACTATGTGGGCGAGCTGGGCTGGGAACTGCACCTGCCGGTGGAGCAGCTGCTGTCGGTGTACGGGTTGATCTGGGAGGCGGGCGAGCGATTCGGAATCAGTGACTACGGCCTGTACGCGATGGACAGCCTGAGGCTCGAGAAGTGCTACCGCGCTTGGAAGGGGGACCTGACGACCGAGTACACCCCATTCATGGCCTCGCTCGATCGCTTCGTGAAGCTCGACAAGGCCGGCGGCTTCATCGGCCAGGAGGCGCTCAAGCGCGAGGCGGTGCGCGGGCCGCGCGAGCGCTTCGTGCCGCTCATCGTGGCGGCGGAGGATGCCGATGCCCCAGCCGTGTCCATCGTCTACCAGGGCGACAAGACGGTCGGCCTCGTTACTTCCGGTGGCTACGGCTATCGGTTGAAACAGAGCATCGCCCTGGCCTACGTGCGCTCTGATCTCTCCGTCGAGGGCACCGAGCTCGAGGTGGAAATACTTGGCAGCAGGCGCCCCGCCGTCGTCGGACGCGAGCCGCTCTACGATGCGCAGAATTTGCTCCTGCACGGTTGATATGCCCCGGTGGCGCTGGGCTCCTGTGGTTCCATTGAACCGGGCCTTGAGTGGGTTATCTCGATGTGATAACCTTATGTTGTGACCGCGCCTCACGACCCGAGCCTGGACACGCTTCTTGAGCTCGATGGCCAGGTACTCGTGGTCGATCCGGAGGGTGGTCACTGGGTCCGGTTTGTGGTGACACGTGTGCCGGTGTCGACTGAAAAGCCACATGGGCTGGATTACGCGCTGACGTTGCACGGGCCGGACGGTGAACGATTGGTCGGGTTTGACAATGCCCACCCGGTCGCCCAGCAGGAGTTCGATGGCCCTCGGGATCATCGGCACAGGCTCAGGACTGTCAGGACTTACGAGTACCGAGACGCGGCAAGTCTCCTGGCAGATTTCTGGCGCGCGGTCGACTCCGTACTTCGCGAACGAGGTGTGATCAGGTGAAGACGCTCAAGGTTGGAATTTCAACGTATGCGGAGATGAAAGCTCACACACTCGCGGTGGCGCGTGGAGAGCACCGCGTGGCCGATGAGCCGCGGGTCTGGTTCACTTCGACCGAGTCTTTTGCAAAGCTCCTTTCCGCCGGCAATCGGGAATTGCTGCGAATTATCAGCGAGGCGGCGCCCGGTTCAATCGAGGAACTGGCTCAGCTCACGGGTCGGGCGAAGTCGAATCTTTCCCGAACGCTGAAGACGATGGCAGGCTATGGGCTCATTCGATTCGAACCTGGCGAGCGCGGCCGACTGGCACCGAAAGTCACCTATGATCGAGTGGAGCTGGAACTGGCAATCGCCGCAGCACCTAAGCGCCGCTAATATCCGATCGAGATCAGCGCGAACCCGATGGAGACGCCAGTGATATGGCTGGCGAAAGACATCGCGCGTTTCCGCTGATTCAACCGGGGGCATCCGGACGTCGCGCGGACATGGCGCGTGGAGCCATCGATCAATGGATTTTTCGCCAGACGATATCTTCGTTGTTGCGCCGGTCGATCAACGCGTCGACCTTGCCCCGGGCATCGCGGCGAAACAAAATCCGACCTTCCACATCCTTGCGGAAATAGACATCCCCAGCCTCGGTGAAGAGAAACTCCTTGTCCTTGCCAATTCGTTGCATGAACAGCGACTCACCGAGGCTCGAGACCTCGCGGGTCTTGCCCGGCTCCAGTTCGTACGTTCCCGCGTACTCGCCATATCTGGTGACATCGGTTCTGCCCACGGCCGGATCGGCGTAGTAGCGAAGTGACTGTTCGGCGACGATCTGCCATTTACCGCCTCGCCGCAGCCAGGTATCGGTCGTGTGATAGCGCGCCTGCATCGCCTGCCCGGAGATGCTTTCGGTTTCCTCCAGGTCATAGCTCAGGATTGCCGTGTCGCCGATGATTCGGCTGTCAGGATGGCTGAGCTTTAGCGAGCCGGACCAATGGGGCGGTGGGGGCGTGATGTCTGCCAGCAGTGCCTTCTTATCCATGCTGCGGCCCTTTTCATCATGGTCCAGGGCATCCTCGGCAATGTAGCGCTCGAACGGTCTTCGATCTCCGGCGGTCACGGCGTCAAGGATCTCCTGGGTCCTGCGCACAAGTTCGGCTTGCGTGATGGGCTCACCGCGGCCTGCGTTGCAACCGGCCGCCGCGAGAACAGCGATAGCGACGAAGAATTTCACGAATTATCTCCGGAGTGCAATGAGTCATGGGCAGCGTCCCGATGGGCGCCTGAACGCGAACTGAAGCCCCAGGGGCGGCCTCGCAAAGAATCTGCAACGATCCACGCGGAGGCGGCCAACAGCAGGGTCACGAGGACTTCGGACCATTGATTCTGGGGCGGTGTGGCCCATTTGGGCGGGGGCTGTGCGAACAGGCTCGGGACCCAGACCAGAAGGCCGAACAGGCTCATCATGATTGCTTCGAGGGTGGCCGCCAATCGGGGAAGAATCCCGAACATGATTCCGACTCCAGCCGCAACATGACCGATCCCGGTGAAGTAGGCGAAGCCCAATCGAGCCGGTAGCCAGGTCGGCACCATGCTGGCGGTGTAATCGGCGTAGGCAAAGTGCGCCAATCCATAGAGGAGACAGGCGAGGCCAAAAACTACCTGTGCCGAGCGCACGGCGCGCTCGCTGGCAATAACTGGCGTCCCCGCTACGCTCGCTTGCCGTCGCAACATCGAGTAAAGCATCCAGGCGCCAGTGAATGGCCCCAGGGCTTCGAAAATGCCGTACCAAGAACCGATGCTCAGAGGTTCGGAAAATATTGGGGCTGCACGAGCCACGACCCAGACCGCCAGGTACGTGCCGATCGTCCCCACACTCAACGAGGCGGTGCGCGAGAAGAAAAGACCGCCGCTGGCGAGCAGGACAAGCAGAGCGGATCCGTACACCCACACCATCCGCTCGGGAATCCAGGCAAGGGCGGGCTGCCAGATGGGCGCAAAGTCGCCGA
>JANXYA010000231.1 GCA_025350345.1 Gammaproteobacteria bacterium | reverse complement strand
CCGCCCTTCATGCCGAACACCGGCCCCAGCGCCGGCTCGCGCAGGCAGATGATGGCCCGCTTGCCGATCCGGTTGAGCGCATCCCCCAGTCCCACCGTCGTCGTGGTCTTGCCCTCGCCGGCCGGCGTCGGTGAGATCGCCGTCACCAGCACCAGCTTGCCGTCGGCACGCTCCGGCACTTTGCTGAGATAGTCCAGGGAGATCTTCGCCTTGAAGCGCCCGTAAGGCTCGAGGTGCTCTTCGGCAATGCCGAGCCGCTCGGCCGCCAGCTGCACGATGGGGCGCATTTTTGCCTGCTGGGCGATCTCGATATTGCTTTTCAAGTCGTACTCCCTCAACGAAAGCCGCAACGGGCCGACCACGCCCGTCCAGCGGCGCAGCCGTCGGGTAGCGGGGGAACAGTCCCTATTTCATCGTCGGCATCGAAAAATCGGCACGCACGGCCGCGTTTTCGGGCCAGCGCTCGGTCACGGTCTTGAGCCGTGTGTAGAAGCGCACGCCCTCGTTGCCATAGATGTGGTGGTCACCGAACAGCGAACGGCGCCAGCCGCCGAAGCTGTGGAAGGCCATCGGCACCGGTATGGGCACGTTGATGCCGACCATGCCGACCTCGACCTCGCGCGCAAAGGCACGGGCAACTGCGCCGCTCTGCGTGAATACCGCCGTGCCATTGGCGAGCTCATGGGTATTGACCAGCCTGAGCGCCGCTGCGTAGTCGGCCACGCGCACGACCGACAGTACGGGGCCGAAGATTTCCTCGCGATAGATCTTCATGTCCGCGCGGACGTGATCAAAGAGAAACGGGCCGACGAAAAAACCGCTCTGGCGCTCCGCCACCTTGAGGCCCCGCCCGTCGAGACACAGCTTCGCGCCTTCCTGCAGGCCGGACTCCACGTAGGCGAGTACGCGCGCACGCGCCTCGGCCGTCACCAGGGGTCCCATGTCGGTGCCCGCCGCGTCGGGGGCACCCACCTTGAGTGTCGCGACGCGTTTTTGCAGGCGTGCGATGAGGCCATCCGCCGTAGCCTGGCCCACTGCCACCACCACGGATATGGCCATGCAGCGCTCGCCCGCCGAACCATAGGCGGCGCCGACGACGGCCTCGGTCGCCGCGTCGAGGTCGGCGTCGGGCATGACCACCGCATGATTCTTTGCACCCCCGAGCGCCTGCACGCGCTTGCCGTGCAGCACGGCCTGTGACTGGATGTACTGCGCGATGGGCGTCGAGCCGACGAAGCTCACCGCGGCAATGCCCGGGTGCTGCAGGATGGCGTCGACCGCCGCCTTGTCGCCCTGCACGACGCTGAACAGGCCATCGGGCAGACCCGCGCGCTTCAGCAGCTGCGCCAGCAGGAGCGAAGCGGAAGGGTCGCGCTCCGAGGGCTTGAGGATGAAGGCATTGCCGCAGGCGAGCGCCAGCGGAAACATCCACATGGGCACCATCACCGGGAAATTGAAGGGTGTGATGCCGGCGGCGATCCCCAGCGGCTGGCGTACTCCGTAGGTATCGACCCCGGTCCCCACCCCTTCGCTGAACTCACCCTTGAGCAGCTGCGGCGCCCCGCAGGCGAACTCGACCACTTCCATGCCGCGCGCGATCTCGCCGTCGGCATCCGCGACCGTCTTGCCATGTTCTTCCGAGACTGTGCGCGCCAGGAGCTCGCGCTGCTCGCCCAGCAGTTCCTTGAAGCGGAACAGCACCCTCGCGCGCTGCAGCGCCGGCGTACGCGCCCAGGCCGGCTGTGCGGATTTCGCGCTGCGCACGGCGGCCTCGACCTCGGCGGCACTGGCGAGCGCCACTTCACGCACCGGGCGGCCCAGCGCGGGGTTGAAGACGGGCGCGCAGCGCGCGCCAGGCGCGCTGGCAATCTGCCCGTGGATGAAATGCCCGACGACGAGGCGGCCGGCCACTTCACCCGAAACGCTTGGATCTGCGCTCAATAGAGAACTCCTGGCGCCACTGCGTTGCGCCGCCACAGCGTACCCGACGCGACTGGCATTGCCAAATCAACGGCTTGAATTGGGACCTAGTAGGGCGACTGCACGTCCTGCATGGCGACGTAGACGCTCTTGAGCTGCGTGTAGTGCTCGATGGCAGCACGGCCGTTCTCGCGTCCCAGTCCGGAAGACTTGTAGCCCCCAAAGGGCAATTCGATCGGCGTCATATTGTAATGATTGATCCAGCAGGTTCCGGCCTGTAGCTGCGCGATGACACGGTGCGCGCGCGTCAGGTCCGCGGTGAAGACGCCAGCCGACAGGCCAAATTCGGTGTCGTTGGCGCGACGGATGACTTCCGCCTCCTCATCGAAGGGCAACACGCACATGACGGGCCCGAAGATTTCCTCACGCACGATGCGCATCTCGTCGCTGCACAGATCGAAGATGGCGGGCTCGACGAAAAACCCCTTGGCCAGGGCGCCGGTGGTCACTCGCCGGCCGCCGACCGCCAGGCGCGCGCCCTCGGCGCGGCCCAGTTCGACGTACCTGAGCACCGTGTCCAGATGCGTCTGCGAGATCAGCGAACCGACCTGCGTGGCCGGATCGAGCGGATCGCCGATGCGCAGGACGCGAGTGCGCGCAACCAGCCGCTCCATGAACTCGGCCATGATGTGCCGCTCGACGAAAACACGCGTACCGTTCGAACACACCTCGCCGGCCGAATAGAAGTTGCCCAGCATCGCGCCCGCGACGGCATTGTCGAGCGACGCATCGGCAAAGACGACGATCGGAGACTTGCCGCCCAGTTCGAGCGTGACCTGCTTGAGCGTCGCGGCGGCATCGCGCATCACGGCCCTGCCGGTCTCCACCGAGCCGGTGAGCGAGACCTTGCGAATCGCCGGATGCTGCGTCAGCGACCGCCCGACCTCGGCGTAGCCGTGCACCACCTGGAACACGCCGGGCGGAACCCCGGCCTCGAGCATGACTTTCTCGAGTTCAATCGCGGTGAGCGGTGTCAGGTGCGCCGGCTTGAAGATCATCGCATTGCCGCAGGCAAGCGCCGGCGCGGATTTCCAGCAGGCGATCTGCAGGGGATAATTCCAGGCGCCGATGCCGGCGACCACACCGAGTGGCTCGCGACGCGTATAGCCAAAGGCGCTCGGACCCAGGTCCAGATGCTCACCGGCAATACTGGCAGCGAGTCCGGCGAAATATTCCAGGCAATCGGCGCCGGAGGCCACGTCGACCACCGAAGTCTCCTGGATCGGCTTGCCCGTGTCGCGGGTCTCGAGTCGCGCGAGCTCATCGTTCCGCGCCCGCAGCAGATCGGCAACGCGGCGGAGTATCCGTCCCCGTTGCGTTCCGGTAAGGGCCGCCCAATCGCGCTGCGCCGCCTGCGCCCTGCGCACGGCCGCATCGATGTCCGCGGCGGAGTGCACCGCGAGGCAGGCGAGTTCCTCGCCGGTCGCAGGGTTGAAGGTGCGCAGCAGCGCCGGTTCCGATGGCAGCGCGCGCGCGGTCATCGCGCAACCTCAAAGCCCAGCCTGATGTCGATAATATACTTGTTTATAATCATAATATTACAGCGCATACTTCCAGTATAATATTCGTCAGGAAATCGCTCCTGCAGAACCGCCGGGGAATTTCATCATGCGGGCGGGATGAGCGAGCGGTCAATAGCGCTTATGATTAAGACGTGACCTCCGATGCAGCCAGCGCACGTGCGCCATTGATCACCCTGTCTCAATTGCTACGCCGCACGGCGCGCGGCTCGCTCCTGTTGCTGACGCTGGCGGGCCTGCAGGCTGCGCGCGGTGCCGAGGCACCCGACATGGCGCGCGACCCGGACAGCTGCACCACAGTGCGCCTGTCGGACATCGGCTGGACGGACGTCACCTCAACCACGGCGGTGTTCGCGGAATTGCTCAAGCAGATCGGCTATGTGCCGAAGATCACGGTGTTGTCCGTGCCGGTCACCTACGCGTCGATGAAGAACAAGGACATCGACGTGTTCCTGGGTAACTGGATGCCTTCGATGGAAGGCGATCGCAAGTCCTTCGTGGCCGATGGCTCCGTCGATGTGATCGGTGCCAATCTCACCGGGGCGCGCTATACGCTCGCCGTACCCGAGTACACCTATGCGAAAGGGTTGCGCGATTTTTCCGACATTCATGGTTTTGCGGCCGAGCTGAAGAACTCCATCTACGGCATTGAACCCGGCAACGATGGCAACCGGCATCTGCTCGAGATCATCAAGCAGAACATGTACGGGCTCGGGGATTTCAAGCTCATTGAATCGAGCGAGCAGGGGATGCTGGCCGAAGTGGAGCGTGCGGTGCGCGATGAGCGGCCGATCGTATTTCTCGGCTGGCAGCCGCACCCGATGAACATGCGCTTCAAGATGCGCTACCTGACGGGCGGCGATGCCACCTTCGGACCGAATTACGGCGGCGCCACGGTCTACACCAATACGCGCGCTGGCTACGTCAGGGAGTGCCCGAACCTGGGGCGCCTGCTGCAGAACCTCACGTTCACCGTTGAGGAAGAGAACGAGATCATGGGCCGCATTCTCGATCGCAGGGAAGCGCCGGATGCTGCGGCCATGGCCTGGTTGCGGCTGCACCCGCACAGGGTGGCGGCCTGGCTCGCGGGGGTGCGCACCGTCGATGGCCGGCCGGCTTCGCTGGCGCTCAATCCGGTGGCGCGCACGGTCGGCGGGATGGCGCTCGAGTCCTGGATCACGGTCCACAAGATTCCATTCGGCGACCGCATGGCGCTCGCGGTCGAGTTCGTGAAGGCGCACGGCGTCGGCTTTTTCAACGGAATTTCCATTGTCATAGGCGGAGCGATCGACGGGCTGACGCACCTGCTGCTGTTGATTCCCTCCCTGATCATGATTGCCGCCATCACCGTGCTGGCCTGGCTGCTGCGCCGCTCGTGGGCGCTCACGCTGTTCG
>JANXYA010000201.1 GCA_025350345.1 Gammaproteobacteria bacterium | reverse complement strand
GCGCCCTGGTGTCCGCCGGCGGCGACAGCCGCATCATCGGCGATCGCTTTGGCAAGCCCTGGATCGTCGGCATCCGCCATCCGGATCGCAAGGATGAAGTGATCGCGCGCCTGCCGCTCGTCGACACGGCGATTTCAACCTCTGGGGACTACGAGCACTACTTCGACGAGAACGGCACGCGCTACCACCACATCATCGATCCGCGCACCGGCCATTCCGCGAGCGCGGTGCGCAGCGCCACGGTGCTCGCCCCGACGGCGACGCGCACCGACGGCTTGTCCAAGACGGCCTTCGTACTGGGTGCCGAGGCGGCCATCAGGATCTACGAGAAGCTCGGTGACGTCGATGCCGTCATTGTCAAGCCGGACGGCAAGGTGCTGTACACCAAGGGGCTGGAGCCGCCTCCGGCTCCGCTACAGACGCCGCGTCCCTAGCCGCGAGCGCCCCGAATCGCGCGCTGCGGCCCTAGTGCGCCGGCGGCGGGGCCAGCTTGGCCTTGTAGGCGCGCAGCTCGACATTGAACTGGTCGGCCAGCTTCTGGAGCTTCTCGACCTCCGCATTCTGGCGATCGACGTAGTTGGTGCTGATCTTCAGCTTGTCCGCGTCGGTCATCTTGTCCCCGCCCGCGGCGATCTTGGCGTCCTGCTCGGCCCGGAGGCAGTCGGAAAAGGTGGCGATCGCGGCGTCGGCGTCCTTGATGGCGTGCTGCGCGGCGAGCATTTGATCCTTGGTTGCCGTGGCACCGTCGGGAATCTTGACGGCGTCATTCGGGGGCGTGCAATCGGCATACACCGGGGCCGCAGCCAGCGCGGCAAGGAGCGTCAGGGGCAGCAGAACTTTCATCAGTGTCATCCTCTGGAGGTGGTGGCTGAGATCGGTCCCAAGGGCCGGCAGGTGCCCATGTTAAGAGCACTGGGGGCGCCGTGCCAACCGCCCCGGGGGAGGCCGGCCTTGACGGGCGGCAAAGCCGGCTGGGACAGTAGGGCCGACTATGGCCATAAAATCCATCATTCGCATGGGCGACGCGCGCCTGCTCCTGGTCAGCGCCCCGGTGCATGAATTTGGCACCGCGCAGCTGCGCGGGCTGATCAGCGACATGGAGGACACCATGAAGGCGGCCGGGGGCGCCGGGCTGGCGGCACCGCAGATCGGCGTACTGCAGCGGGTGGTGATCTTCGGGGGCGGGCGGACGGCACGGTACCCGGATGCCGACGCCGTACCCTACACCGTGCTCATCAATCCCCGGCTCAAGCCGCTGCGTGGCGGCAGGGAAGAGGACTGGGAAGGGTGCCTGTCGGTGCCTGGCATGCGCGGCATGGTGCCCCGCTACCGTCGCCTGCGTTATCGCGGGAGCGATGAGTCCGGCCGGCCGATTGATCGCACCGTAAGCGGTTTCCATGCCCGCGTCGTGCAGCACGAGGTCGACCATCTCGACGGCGTACTCTATCCCACGCGCATCAAGGATCTGCGGAAATTCGGCTTCCTGGCAGAACTGTTTCCCGGACAGGAAGTGGCGGACGAGTGAGGCCAGCCGGCGCCGCCGGCCTAGCTCTTGCCTTCGATGCTCCTGGCCAGGGCCGCAAAGCCGCGGTCCCGCGCCA
This sequence comes from Gammaproteobacteria bacterium, assembly GCA_025350345.1. GTDB lineage: Bacteria > Pseudomonadota > Gammaproteobacteria > Steroidobacterales > Steroidobacteraceae > FEN-1191. Next base: position 2,091 of record JANXYA010000201.1, on the reverse strand, counting down.
CATCCCCTGCGGTCGCCCGCTTCGTATTGCGCAGCGAGGTGCTGGCACCGGCCGCTATCAGCAGCTTGCTGGCGGCGACGTTGCCCGCCCGACTGGCCGCCATCAGTGCCGTATCGCCATCCTTGTTCTGGGTGTCAATGTCGCCCGGCTTGCGCAGCAGCGCCTGCACGGAGTCGGGATTGCCCTGTCCAGCGGCCAGAATCAGCGGCGTATCGCCGCGCAGCGTCTTCAGATCAACGCGCGCGTGGGCTTCGAGCAGCAGCGTCACCAGTTTTTCCTGTCCCGCAGCGCTGGCGCTCATCAGCGGTGTGCGTCCTTCCTTGTCGGCCGCGTCGACTTCCGCGCCCGCGGCCAGTAGCAATTGTGCGATATCGGCAGCGCCTGCCCGCGCGGCACGCCACAGGGGTGTCTCACCACGATTGTCCGCCAACCGCACGGAGGCGCCGCTGGCGAGCAGCATCTTGACCAGGGCGGCATTGTCGATGGAGGCGGCCACCAGGAGCGCCGATTCACCCCTGGCGTCCGTCGCATCGACCTTGGCGCCGGCCACCAGCAGCTTCAGGGCGACCTCGATTCTGCCGGCGCGCGCGGCCGCCAGGAGCGCAGTGTCTTCGTGTTCGCCGTGGGAGTCGGCGCTGACGCCGCTCCCGATCAGATGGCTGACGATGGGCAGGTCGCCGCTGGTTGCGGCGAGTACCAGCACGGTACGGCCGCGCTTGTCGGCCAGGTACGCATTGGCGTGGGCTGCGAGCAGGAGCCGGAAGGTATCGACCGCGCCCGCGTGATAGGCCACGTGCAGCAGAGTATCGCCCTGGAGGGTACGGCTGTCGGCATCCGCGCCGCCCTGCAGGAGCTTCTGCGCACCGTCGGTGTCGTTGCGTGCGACGGCCAGGGCCACCACCGGCCAGCCATGGTAGATATCGCCGGGCCGGGCCGCGTCGAACTTGCTGCTGCGAGTCTCGCTTGAACCGTGCGTGACCAGGTTCTTCGTGCCCAGCGTGCGCAGCTGCGCCGCCGCGGCGTCCGCGCCTACCGCCTGCGCGGCATCGAGCGCGGTGTAGTCGCGGATGTCGGTGGCATTGAGCCTGGCGCCGGCTTGGGCGAGGGCGCTGACCACGGATGCGCGGTCTGCCCGTGCGGCATAGAACAGTGCCGTGCGCTTCGCGCTGTCGAGCGCCTCGACGCGGGCGCCGGCTGCCAGGAGCATTTTCAGCAACTGAGCGTTGTCCAGTTGCGCGGCCAGCATCAACGGCGTCACGCCGAAACTGTCGGCGAGATTGACGTTGCTGCCCTGTTCGATGAGGAATTTCGCCGCGCCGGCGGCGCCGGCCGCGACGGCATGGGAAAGAATGGTGGCGCCAAAGGAATCGCGCAGCTCCCGCACCCCGGGGCCCATGGCCTTCAGGCAGGCGAGATCACCATTGCGGGCACTGTAGATCGCAAGATCGATCCGCAGCGCACTGTCGGCGAGCCCGGCCCATTCTGCACTCATGGGCGAGCGGCCCAGGCGCACATCGTCGATGGCCGCCTGGTAGCCGAGCGCGGCCGCCCGCTGGAGCAGCGCAGCCGCTTCGCCCGGTGGCGCATCGCCTCGCTGCGATGCCAGCGCGGCCAGCACGTAGGCGGCGGTGGCGTTGTTCTGATCCAGGCTCTTGCGCAGCCACTGCTCGGCCTGGGCGTGGTCCATCGTCACGCCGACGCCGTTGAGTTCCATCAGCCCCAGCAGCAGTTGCGCCTCCGCGTTGCCGGCATTGGCGCCCTGGCGCAGGCGCTCCAGGGCGGTCGGGTAATCGCGCAGGCGCAAGGCAACCCGGGCCGGTTCCAGCGGTTCTGTATTAGCGGCCGCGGCCCATGCCCCGCCCACAGGGAGGCACAGCGTCAACGCCGCCAGGATCAGGCGCGGTCGGGAGGCCATCAGGCTGTCCCGTACTTGGTCTCGACGCGGATGCCCACTTTGTTCAGGAATTCGTTCGGCAGCACGCCGCCGGCACTGACAATGACGGCCTTGTTGCGAACTTCCACCTGCTTGCCGCCGTGTTCCAGGATGACGAGGTCCGGGTGTATATGGCTGACGCTGGAAGACAGCAGCAC
>JANXYA010000195.1 GCA_025350345.1 Gammaproteobacteria bacterium | reverse complement strand
CCGATGCTGAGAAGCGCATGACCGCCTACCATGAGGCCGGGCACGCGATCGTCGGGGTGACCGTGCCCGAGCACGATCCGGTCTACAAGGTCACGATCATTCCGCGCGGCCGCGCGCTGGGGATCACGCAGTTCCTGCCCGAGCAGGATCGCTACTCCCTGAGCCGGCGCCGCCTCGAGAGCTCGATCGCCACCCTGTTCGGCGGCCGCATTGCCGAGGAGCTGATCTTCGGGGCCGACGCCGTGACCACCGGCGCGTCGAACGATATCGAACGGGCCACCGACCTGGCGCGCAACATGGTGACCAAGTGGGGCCTGTCCGACCGCCTCGGGCCGCTGTCCTATGCGGAGGAGGAGGGCGAGGTGTTCCTCGGGCGCAGCGTCACGCAGCACAAGAAAGTGTCCGAGAAGACCGCGCATGAGATCGAGGAAGAAGTGCGGCGTGTCATCGACACCAATTACGGCCAGGCGCGCGAGATCCTGCAGACCAACCTGGAAAAGCTCCACGCGATGGCTGAAGCGCTGATCAAGTACGAGACCATCGATGAGGGTCAGATCAAGGACATCATGGCCGGCCGCGAGCCCAAGCCCCCGGAAGGCTGGGATGACGCCGGGGGCGGCGGGAACGGGGGCAAGCCGGTGACGGTCGAGACCCCCGAGCGTGCCAAGCCGCCGATCGGCAACCCGGCGGGCCAGCACTGAAAAGCGGCTCCATCCCCGGCCGCCAGGTCCTGCGGCACGCACGCGGCGAGCTCGATCTCGCCACGCCTGTGGTCATGGGTGTGCTCAATATCACGCCCGATTCATTCTCCGACGGTGGGCGCTTCCTCGAGCCTGGCGTCGCCCTCGAGCACGCCCAGCGGATGATCGAGGCCGGCGCGGCGATCATCGACATCGGCGGGGAGTCCACGCGCCCGGGCGCATTGCCCGTGCCGCTGGAAGAGGAACTGCGGCGCGTGATCCCGGTGGTGCACGCCCTCGCAGCCGCGAGCGGCGCGCTGATCTCCGTGGACACCAGCCGCCCCGAAGTCATCGAGCGGGCGATCGCGGCCGGCGCGGGCATGATCAATGACGTGCGCGCCCTGCATCGGCCCGGGGCACTGGCGGCGGTGGCCCAAAGTGGCGCTGCGGCCTGCCTGATGCACATGCGCGGCGAGCCGGAAACGATGCAGCTGGCAGTGCACTTCGATGCTGTCGTGACCGAGGTGCGCGCCATGCTGGCCGCGCGCCTGGCGAGCTGCGAGGCTGCCGGCATCGAGCCGGAGCGCCTGTGCCTGGATCCCGGGTTCGGCTTTGGCAAGCATCCGGTCCATAATCTGGAGCTGTTGCGCGATCTTGGCGGGTTGCTCGATCTGGGCCGCCCGTTGCTGGTCGGCCTGTCGCGCAAGTCCTGGCTCAAGAGCCTGACGGGCCGCGACAGTGGCGAGCGCCTGGCCGGGAGCCTCGCACTCGCGACCGTGGCGGTGCTCAACGGCGCCACGATCGTGCGGGCGCATGATGTGGCCGAGACCGTCGATGCGGTGCGAGTCGCCGCGGCGCTGAGAAACTGAAGGACCGCAGCTTGGCAAGGGTTTACTTCGGCACGGATGGCATCCGCGGACGCGTCGGGGAGCACCCGATGACGGTCGATTTCGCCCTGCGCCTGGCGAGCGCCGCGGCGCGCGTGCTGGCTCCCAATGGGGGCACGGCGTTGATCGGGAAGGACACGCGGCTGTCGGGCTACATGTTCGAGTCGGCCCTGGAAGCCGGGTTCGTGGCGGCGGGCGTGAACGTGATGCTGATGGGCCCGTTGCCGACGCCCGGGATCGCGTACATGACGCACCGCCTCGGCTGCAATCTCGGCGTGGTGATCAGCGCCTCGCACAATCCGTTCGAGGACAACGGGATCAAGTTCTTCGACGCCAACGGCGGCAAGCTCTCGGACGAGCTCGAGGAGCGGATCGAGCTCGAGCTGGCCGGGGAACCGCTGACCCGTCCCTCGGGCGAGCTCGGCCGGGCGAGCCGCATGGACAGCTCGCGCAATCTCTACCAGGAGTTCTGCCGCAGCACCCTGCCAGCCGGCGTCGACCTGGCCGGCCTGAAGATCGTGGTCGATTGCGCCAACGGCGCGGCCTACAAGGTGGCGCCACGCACGCTCGCTGACCTGGGCGCCGAGATCGTGCCGATCGGGTCCACCCCGAACGGTCGCAACATCAACGTCGGCTGCGGCTCCACGGCCCCAGAGCTGCTGCAACTGACGGTGCCGGGCGTGCATGCCCACGTCGGCATCGCGCTCGATGGCGACGGCGATCGGTTGCTGATGGTCGACCATCTGGGGCGGATCGTCGATGGCGACCAGCTGCTGTACGTGATCGCCAGGGCGCGCCACGCCCGTGGGCAGTTGCCAGGCCCGGTGGTGGGCACGCTGATGAGCAACCTCGGACTGGAACTCGCGCTGCGCCGGCAGGGCATCGCCTTTGAACGCGTTGCAGTCGGTGATCGCTACGTGCTGGCGCGCCTGCGCGAGACCGGCGGGATCCTGGGCGGTGAGACGTCCGGACATATCCTGTGCCTCGATCGCACCACGACCGGCGATGGACTGGTCAACGCCCTGCAGGTGCTCGCCATCATGCAGCAGGAGCGCAAGCCGCTGGCCGAGCTGGCGGCCGGCATGAACCGGCTCCCCCAGGTGATGCTCAACGTGCGCGTGGCGCAGCGTTTCGAGCCCATGGGCGTGCCCGCCATCGCGAAACTGCTGCGGGAACTGGAGGCCCAGCTGGCCGAGCGTGGCCGGATTGTCCTGCGGCCCTCGGGCACTGAACCGCTGATCCGCGTGATGGTCGAAGCGCAGGACGAGTCGCTGGCGCGGCAGTGCGCCGAGCGCCTGGCAGAGGCCGTGCGCACCGCCCACTGACGGCGTTGCACTGCGCCGGGTGCGTGGCTATGATCGCGCGCCCCGAAGCGGGGCCCCTGTAAGGATCCAAGGCCAGATTCATGCGACGGAAAATCGTAGCCGGCAACTGGAAAATGCACGGTTCGCGCGCCGCGAACACACCCCTGATCGAAGCGATCGTCGCCACCGTGACGAGCGAGCGGGTGGGTTGCGTGATCTGCCCGCCGCACGTCTACCTGCATGATGCCGCGCGTGCGCTGCACGGTGGCGCCGTCGCCCTGGGCGCGCAGGACCTGTGCGCCGAGGCGGTCGGTGCCTTTACCGGCGAGGTGTCCGGGGCGATGCTGAAGGACGTGGGCTGCAGCTATACGCTCGTCGGCCATTCCGAGCGGCGGAGCCTGTTTGGTGAGAGCAGCGCATTGGTGGCCCGCAAGTTCGCCGCGGCACTGGGCGCCGGCCTGATCCCGATCCTGTGCGTGGGAGAGCAGCTCTCGGAGCGCGAAGCCGGTCGCACCGAGGGTATCGTCGCCGCCCAGCTGGAGGCGGTTACCCAACTCAGTGGGGTCCAGGCGCTCGCTGGCGCGCTCATCGCCTACGAGCCGGTCTGGGCCATCGGCACGGGGCGCACGGCGACACCGGAACAGGCGCAGGAGGTGCACGCCTTCATACGCCAGCGCATAGCGGTGGAGGATGCTAAAATCGCGGCCGGACTGCGCATCCTGTACGGCGGCAGTGTCAAGGCAGGAAACGCGCAGGATATTTTCGCCATGCCCGATGTCGATGGCGGGCTGATCGGCGGCGCCTCGCTCAAGGCCGACGAATTTCTGGCTATAGTCGCGGCGGCCTAGCGGCCGCTACAGGCAGGTTTTACAGGATCATGTTGCACACTACTTTGATGGTCGTTCACTTTTTCACGGCGGTGAGCATCGTCCTGCTTGTGCTACTGCAGCGCGGCAAGGGTGCGGATGCGGGGGCCGGATTCGGGGCTGGAGCGTCCGGCACCGTCTTCGGTGCGCGCGGCGCGGGCACGGCCCTGTCGCGGACCACGGCGATCCTGGCCGTTGTGTTCATGATCACCAGCCTGTCGCTGACTTACGTGGGCTCGCGGACCGTCGCTCCGCCCTCGACCGTCCTCGAGCGCCTCTCGCAGCAACCCAAGAACCCGCCCGTGTCCAACGCGCCGGCCAACGCGCCGGCGCCGAGCAGCGCGGGCGCACCCGCGGCGGCCGGCAGTGCTGCGCCGGCTACGCCGGCTGCGCCCACCAAGCCCGCGCAATAGGCGCGAGCGATCGGGACTGGAGCCTTTGCCGACGTGGTGGAACTGGTAGACACACTAGCTTGAGGGGCTAGCGCCGCAAGGTGTGGGAGTTCGAATCTCCCCGTCGGCACCAATTCTCTCGTAGAATTGCCGCAATGCAGGGGCGGATGGGCGACCGTCCGCCCTTTCTGACACTTGAGGTGGCAGGGGATGCTCGAAAACTACCTTCCGGTGCTGATCTTCCTGGCCCTGGCCACGCTCCTGGCAGCCGTGCTGCTCGGCCTCGGCGCCATCCTGGGCCGCCTGGGCGCCCGCCACCGGAACGATGCCGAGAAGCTCTCGGCCTACGAATGCGGGTTCGAAGCCTTCGAGGACAATCGCGGCCGCTTCGATGTCCGCTATTACCTGGTCGCCATCCTGTTCATCGTCTTCGATCTGGAGATCGCGTTCCTGTTTCCGTGGGCGGTCTCGCTCAATGCCACCGGCCGCTTCGGCATCGGCGTGATGGGCGTGTTCCTGGCCGTACTGGTGGTCGGGTTCATCTACGAATGGAAGAAAGGAGCGCTCGAGTGGGACTAGAAGCGCAGGCCGCGGCGGAGCATTACGCGCAGCGCGGCTTCGTCACCACCCAACTCGACAGCCTGGTGAGCTGGGCGCGCACCGGGTCGCTGTGGCCCATGACCTTCGGGCTGGCCTGCTGCGCGGTCGAGATGATGCACGCCGGCGCCTCGCGCTATGACCTGGATCGCTTCGGCGTCGTGTTTCGTCCCAGTCCCCGCCAGTCGGATGTGATGATCGTCGCCGGCACGCTGGTCAACAAGATGGCGCCCGCGCTGCGCAAAGTCTACGACCAGATGCCCGAGCCGCGCTGGGTCATTTCCATGGGCTCCTGCGCCAACGGCGGCGGCTACTACCATTATTCCTACGCCGTGGTCCGCGGCTGTGATCGCATCGTCCCGGTGGATGTGTACGTGCCGGGCTGCCCACCGACCGCGGAGGCGCTGGTGTACGGCATCATCCAGCTGCAGCGCAAGATTGACCGTCACGGCGGCGCCGGGGCTGCGGCCTAGACTCGTGGCGGGACTCCAGTGAGCGCGGCAAGCGAGACTCTGGCCAAGGAGCTGCGCCTGGTGTGCGGCGAGCGGCTCGCGCTGCACGTCAACGTGGCCGGTGAAATCACCGCCGAGGTCCCCACCGCTGAGCTGCTCGCCATCGCGCAACAATTGCGTGATGCGCCGGAGCTGAAATTCGAGCTGCTGGTGGACGTCGCGGGCGTCGACTATCTGGACTACGGGCGGAGCGAGTGGCGAACGGAGCAGGCGAGCGGGAGTGGCTTCAGTCGCGGGGTCGACGAGGCCGCGGGCCACACGCTGCGCGGCGAGCGGCGCTACGCCGTCGTGTACCAGCTGCTCTCACTCACCCATAACCGGCGCGTGCGGCTGCGCGTCTGGTGCGAGGGCGAGGAGGATCCGGCCGTCGATTCGCTGACCGGCATCTGGGCCAGCGCCAACTGGTTCGAGCGTGAGGCCTTCGACCTGTTCGGGATCCTGTTCCGCAACCATCCGGACCTGCGCCGATTGCTGACCGACTATGGTTTCATCGGGCACCCCTTCCGCAAGGACTTTCCGCTCATTGGCAATGTCGAGGTGCGCTACGACGCCGAGCTCAAGCGGGTGATCTACGAGCCGGTCACGATCGAGGCGCGCATCCTGGTCCCGCGCGTCATCCGCCACGACAACCGCTACGAGGAGGCGCTCAAGAGCGCGCCGGCGGGAGCTGCGCGTGGCTGAGCTGCGCAACCTGACCATGAACTTCGGGCCGCAGCACCCGGCGGCGCACGGTGTCCTGCGCCTGGTGCTGGAGATGGATGGCGAGGTCATCCAGAAGGCCGATCCGCATATCGGATTGCTGCACCGGGGCACCGAGAAACTGGCCGAGTCGAAGCCCTTCAACCAGTCGATCGGCTACATGGACCGGCTCGACTACGTCTCCATGATGTGCAATGAGCACGCCTACGTGCTCGCCATCGAGAACCTGCTGGGGATCAGGCCGCCCGAGCGCGCGCAGTACATCCGGGTGATGTTCGACGAGATCACGCGCATCCTCAACCATCTGATGTGGCTCGGGGCCCACGGCCTGGACATCGGCGCCATGACGATGTTCCTGTTCTGTTTCCGCGAGCGCGAAGACCTGATGGACTGCTACGAGGCCGTCTCGGGCACGCGCATGCACGCCACTTATTACCGGCCCGGCGGCGTGCACCGCGACCTCCCCGATGCGATGCCGCGCTACCAGGCCTCGCGCTGGCGCTCGCAGGCCGATGCCGACCGGCTCAATGCCGCGCGCGCCGGCTCGCTCCTGGACTTCATCGAGGATTTCACGCGCCGTTTCCCGGCCTGCGTGGATGAATACGAGACGCTGCTGACGGATAACCGGATCTGGAAGCAGCGCACCGTCAACATCGGTGTCGTCGGCCCGGAGCGGGCGATGCAACTGGGCTTCACCGGACCGATGTTGCGCGGTTCGGGCATCGAGTGGGATCTGCGCAAGAAGCAGCCCTACGAAGTCTACGCCGCCATGGACTTCGACATACCGGTGGGACGGAGCGGCGATTGCTACGATCGCTACCTGGTGCGGGTCGAGGAGATGCGGCAGTCCAATCGCATCATCCGGCAGTGCGTGGCCTGGCTGCGCGCCAATCCAGGTCCCATCATCGTCGAGGATCGCAAGGTGCGCGCGCCACGGCGCGAAGAGATGAAAGGCGACATGGAATCGCTCATCCACCACTTCAAGTTCATGACCGAGGGGTACTGCGTGCCCGAAGGGGAGACTTACGCGGCGGTCGAAGCGCCCAAGGGCGAATTTGGCATTTATCTGGTATCCGATGGCGCCAACAAGCCCTACCGGCTCAAGTGCCGGGCGCCGGGTTTCGCGCATCTGGCCGCGCTCAGCGAGATGGTAGAGGGGCACATGCTCGCGGACGTGGTCGCGGTCATCGGCACGCAGGACATCGTCTTCGGGGAGATCGATCGCTGATGAATCCTTCAGCCGGCCCCACGACCCTCCTGAACGACGCCACGCGCCGGGAGATCGATCATTGGGTGGCGCGCTTTCCGCCCGGACGCCAGCGCTCGGCGGTGCTCTCGGCCCTGCGCGCCGCGCAGGAGCAGAACCAGGGGTACCTGACCCCGGCGCTCATGGACGCGGTTGCCGCCTACCTGCAGCTGCCGCCGATCCAGGTCTACGAGGCCGCGAGTTTCTACTCCATGTTCGAGACCCATCCCTGCGGG
>JANXYA010000187.1 GCA_025350345.1 Gammaproteobacteria bacterium | reverse complement strand
GCCGTCGGCCGCGGCCGTGATCAGTGCCCCACCATGCCTGAGGGGCGCCTCGTCCGTGACCTCCAGCGATGGGATGGCTCTTAAGGCCTCGCGTCGCGGCGCATCGGCCCATTCCACCCACAAGGACTGCGCCGGTACCCGAATGAGATCCAGGCAGGCACTCAGACGATCACCCTCCGCAAAAGCCAACTGGGTGGCGCAGCGCGACAGCTCATCGGACAGCACATAGCGCAAGGGGCATGCCTGGACGGCCGCGGTGAATTGGTTGGCGCCAGGCAGTTCCCGGCCGCCTTCGGACAGGACGTGAGCGCCATGCCCCTGGGCGATGAGATCGAGCAATCTCATGTCACGGTGCTCCCATCACAGCTTGCCGCGGCGGCATCGGGGCATTCATGGCTGATCCGTGCGCGTACGCAGCTGCAGTTCATGGCGGCGGTAGTCAATGATGAACACATCAAGCAGGCCCAGGGTGTCCATCCCGATGAGCAGTGCCGGCTCCTTGATCAAGTGCCAGTGATCGAAGATGTGCATGTCGCCATAGGTGATGCGGGCCCCCTCTATTCGAAGCGACCCCAATTCGATGGGGGGACTTGGAAAAGACTCTCCCTCCTGGCTCGCGTTGGTCACATCGATGACCTCACTGCGCGTGCCCTGGGCGCGTCGTCGCACCAGGGCTTGACGCATGGCCTCGTTGCCAATCGTCGCCTGCCCTCCCGTATCGATGATGGCGTGCACACGCACCCCGCCCACATGGGCAGAGACGGTCAACAGGTCCGCGCCTGAGCGCTCCAGCGGGACCGAGACAAAGTCCGGGGGAGCGCGGGTCGCGTGTGAATGCGTGACGGTGATCAAATCGTGCCTGAAATCAATATAGACGCGCTTGTCGCCAAAGCCGTCCGTGCCAAGGATCCCGTCCGCACCACCCAGAGCGTCCACCACGATGGGCAGGGTTGCCGGCGTCACGATGACGTCGCCGACGGAAAACGAATCCACCCGGATGGTGGGGACAGCCACGATGCCGGTCACGCCGCGCAACAGGACCGGCTGGGTGAAATCCGGGGCGATGCCAATCGCCTCGGCGACCTGGGTGTTGACGGCCGATCGGCTGGCACCCGTGTCCAGCACCAGCCGAAAAGGGCCCCGACCGTTGATCATGACCGGCGCCCAGATGCGCCCAATCTTGTCGCGGCGAGTCGGGGCCACAAATCTCGGCTCGGGCGCTTCAATGACGATCTCGGACAGTTGCCCGGTCGCACCAGGAGGTGTCGCCTCCTGCGCGCGCGTGGCCATGCTGACCGCTATTGCGCCCATGGCTATCAGACGGCCCAGGGACTCATGGCGGGCGCGGCCTCCAGCCCTACCGTGCCCCGCCAGCCACGCCGCGACGCCGTGCCTTCCTGGACGTCGGGTGAGCGCGTCCTGGGACCTGCGATCACCCGACGGCTCCCGTCGCCCGCTAGAATTTTGCCGTGAACGCAATGAACAGCTGCCGGCCCAGGTAGTCATAGGTCGGATAGGAGTTGGCCGCACCGCTGTTCCCCGATATGTCCGCGGAAGGCACGAGCGGTGGGTCCTTGTCGAACAGATTGGTGATGCCGGCCCGTAGCTCGAGGTGGTGCGGCGCCTTCCACACCGCGGTCAGATCGAAGTAGCTGTAGCCGGGGATTTTTGCGTTATAGGCGTCAAAGTACGGCGCGCTTTCGTTGGTCCCGTTCGACACGCTCTCCACGCCCTGCAGCAGGGGATTGGCTGAGTTGTTGTCGAAGTTGGTGGGGCCGATGAATCGCCACTGCCCGGACAGGAGAACCTTCCAGGGGGTGTCCCAGCTCACGCGCAGATTGTGCCGCCAGTGCGGATTCACGGAGCCGTTATTGCAGCTGCTGCCGAATAGACCGGCGCAATCGTAGCTCCCCGATCCCGGAAAGGGTGTCGTCGTCAGGTGCTGCAGGTACGTGCCGGTCAGCGCCGCACTGAGCGATCCCCAACCGCTCGCCATGGCATGCCGATAGTTCATTTGCAGGTCGATGCCCGAGACGATCGAGACGCCGAGGTTGAAGTCCTTCTGCAGGATGTATCCACCCCCGGCAACGGTAGCTCCGGTCAGCGAACCTTGTGCGGTGCGGACAATCTGACTGCAGTAGATCGGATTGTCGTTGAGCAGACAGCCGTTGAAGATGACCGAGAACGGGTAATTGCCCACCTGGTTATCGAGTTCGATGTGATAGTAGTCAATGCTCCCGGTGAATGCCGGCAAGGCAACTGGCGTGAGCGTCAGCCCCAGCGACCAGGTCTTGGCGACCTCGGGCGTCAGCTGGGTGTTGCCCACGATCACCTGGCCGCACTGGCCCGACACGCACTGCGTGATGTTGTTGGCGTGCACCCCGTCCCCGTATTGCGCTGCGGTGACGCCCGTATGTTCGCAGTCCACCAGCGATGCCGTCGGGACACCCGCACACGGATCGACACCGAACACCGCCTCCTGCCCGTAGGAGGGCGCCAGGAACAACTCGATCAGATTCGGGGCACGAACGGCGCGGTCAAAGGAGAAACGCAGGCGCGCATCCTGGATCGGCGCGTACTGCACCTCAAACTTGTAGGTGTTGGTCGTGCCCGTGGTGTCGTAGTTGGAATAGCGGTAGCCGGTATCCATCGTCAGGTCGTAGGCACCGGGCGCATTGTGAAGAATCGGCGCCCGCAACTCCAAAAACCCTTCTTTGATGCTGTAGCTGGCATCGATCGGTACCGTGGCGCCGGAAAAGCCGGCTAGGTTGCCGGACAACTCTCCGCCGTCAGGCTTGAAGGTCACTGAGTCCATGCGGTGCTCAACACCAAAGTTGACGGCCAGGCCATCATTCGCCGAAGGAAACTTCAGGCCGTAGGCGCCCAGATCCCCGGTGAAATCGACGTGCTCGATGGTCTCGGTGTTGTTGCCGGTGGCCGTTCCCGGCGTCTGCAGATAGTTCAGTTGCGCGGCCGTCACACCGCCTGTCTGGAAGATGTTCCACGGCACGCACGACGCACCACCGCTGATGCACACAGGTGCGCCCGTCGGACCCGTGGTCACCTGGAGAGCATTGCCGACCTTGGCGTAGTCGAGGTAGTTGTCGTTCGCCTGGAACGTCATCGTGTAGTAGTACGATCCGTACAGATCGTACGTCCACCCATTCATGACCTCGCCCGTCGTGCCAGCCACGAAACGGAAATTCTGATGCTCATAAATCGACGTGCGCCCGCCACCCTCGATGTTGCGACGACCGATCTGCACATCCGCACTATTGCCCGCTGAACCCGGGGCGGCGGTGTCGCCGGCGATCTGGGCGGGCGTGCAGATCAGCGCCTGTTCCTGGGCACTCAGCAGCGGATTGCTGCAATTGATCAGCTCGTTGTTGTCGGGCGTGACAGGATTGCCCGCGACGAACAGGCCGGATGGTGCGACCACCGCTTGTGTCCGGTCATCCATCCAGCCGAACTCCAGGTACGGCTTGACGTGATCACTCAGGTCAACGTGCCCGAGGAAGCCGGCCTGGTAGCGCTGGTCCTGGCGCTGCAGGTATTCGAATTGATTGAAATCGAAGACTGCCGGGGGATTTGATCCCACCTGCGGCCAGGGCAGGAACTGCGTGCCCACCACGGTATAGCGGGTACCGTCACCGGGCGCGCCAGGCGTTCTGGGCGTAAAGCGATTGGAGTTCGAGCTGCCAAGGCACTCAAGCCCAGTATAGGTCGGAGAGGCGATATCGCCGTTGGAAACCAGCTGGCAATCCGAGAAATCGCGCGCTGCCGCGGTGACAGGCTGCTGATCGTGATAGACGAAGTACCCTGTCAGGTTCCCTGCACCGTCGGCGAGGCTCGTACCCATGACGATGGACAGATCGTGCTTGTACCCATCGCGGATACTGCCAGTCGGCACGGGCACCGCCGTAAAGCCGGTGTTGGGATCATTGGCGCCCAACAGCCCCTGCACGTAGCTGCTGTGCTGGTTGTGTTCACTGAAGCCATACTGGCCATCGATCTGGACTCCCTGAAAGTCCCTCTTCAAGACGAAATTGACCACCCCGGCGATCGCGTCGGAGCCGTACGTGGCCGACGCCCCGCCGGTGACCACGTCAACCCGCTCCAGCAGGGGTGCTGGAATCTGGTCGATGTCCGGAGCAACGTTCTGATTCGTCGTACTCGGATCGCCGGCGCCGAGGCGCCGGCCATTGACCAGCACCAGTGTGCGCTGGGGCCCAAGGCCGCGTAGATCCACGGTCGAGAAGCCACCGGTTGATGTGAGCGGGCTCGAGGTATTCCCGAAATCGGCGTTCGTTCCGATGATGTTCTGCGGCAACGAGTTGATCACATCCGTGATGTCGGTTTGCCCCTGCAGCTGAATATCCTGATGGGTGACGACCGTGGTCGGGCTCGTGGAGGTGATGTTCGCCGGCACGGGAATGCGTGACCCGGTGATCACCACCTCTTCCAATTGCTGCGGCTGCGCTGCAGACGGCGCCGGCGCGGTGGTGTCGGCCGCCATCGCCCGAGCGCCGTACCCCGCCACGACTAGTGCGGCCAGCAGCACGCGAACGAATACCTGGATTCGACTCATGATCCTCTCCCCATTTGAGATCTTGTTGCTTTGAAGGTCATTGAACGGCTGGTGACTCGGTAGTCACCAACACGTCCGCGCGCTCTGAGACTCGTTGGCTGCGCTGGGCGTCGGCGCGGGCGCGGGCGCGGGCGCGAAGGAACTCCAGTCAGAAAGACCGGAGCATCACGGACTATCTTTCGCGCCAACCAATCGCTCAAAAACCACGAGCCACGAATCATGCTGCTATGGAACACCGATCCAGGATCGTTGCGAATCGCTGAAACTCGCACTCGTCCCCGCCACCGTCGTATTCGTCCCCACTCTCACGGTCGCGTGATCCAATTCAATGAATTTGCGATTAGAGTCATTTGTGTGTATCGCCAACACCACATTGACGAGTGACGGGATGGCAGCTTTGTCGCCGCTGGATCGCCCAGCGCCCATTGGGGAGCGCAATGGCGCAGAGCGCGAGGCAGGGAGCCGCTCCGAGCTGACCGTAGTCATCGTGGATGATGAAGCCAGCGCGCGGCGCACCTTGCGCGAGTGCTGCGAGCGGGAAGCTGATCTACAAGTCGTGGGTGACTACGCGGACGGTGCGGCGGCCCTGGAGGCCATTCGCACTCATTCGCCGGACCTGCTGTTTCTGGACGTGCAAATGATACCCATGACCGGCATTGCTCTTGCCAGGGCGCTGCCGCCGGCCACCGCGCCGCACATCGTGTTTGTTACGGCCCATGACCAATTTGCCCGGGAAGTCTTCGAGGTCGGTGCGGTCGACTACCTGTTGAAGCCCTTCGACAACGCGCGCTTTCGGGAAGCACTGGGGCGGGTCCGCCACCGCCATCAACTGGAGAGCCTGGCGCAACATCAATGGGCACTGGCTGATGTACTGGAGAAATTGGAGCGCAGCACGGGCATCCTGCGCCAGCCCCCGCCGAGGATCATCGCGGATTCGGGAGGCCGGATGCATGTGCTCGATGTCGGACACATCGAGATGATTGAATCGGAGAAGAACTACGTGAAAATGACGGTTGGCTGCGATGTATTCACCGCGAGCAGTACGCTGCAGCATGCCGAGGCGACCATGCGGTCCCAGCCGATGCTGAAGATCAGTCGCTCGCGCGTGGTCAATCTCGCCCACGTGAGGGAACTGAGCCGAACGCCGCGCGGCGATATCGTTGTGTTGCTGGCCGGTGGGGTGAGCGTGACGAGCAGTGAACGATATCGGGAGTCGGTCCGGCAGCAGCTCAATCAACTGCAGATGTGCGTGCGCAAGTCGTAGTGGAACCGTGCCAGACATCTACATACAGCACACCCGGTCATCAACACATGGACGCGCCCCAGGGCGGGCAGCTCAAGGTCGGATCGTGCCAACTTCGCGATCCGGTCGGCTCCTGCTCGTCATTGCGGCCACGGCGCTGTGCGCCTGCGCATCGCACCCCGTCGCTAGCCGATCCGCTTCCCAGCCGCAATCGCCGGGCGACGTTCAATGCCACATCGAGACGGTCACCGGTTCGCTATTGAAGACGCGGGTCTGCCTCACCAAGGCGCAGCGCGATGCGCGTCAGGCGCTCACCGATGAGATGAAGGATGCACTCCAGAGGCAACGAAGCATCGCCTGCCCCGATGGCAGTGCACCTCCATGTAAGCCCTGATCAGGATGCGAAGCGTTGTGCGGTGCGGCAGCGCGCGTTTCGGCGACGTGCAGACTCTTCAAGCGACCGCGCGTTGCGGCTCATCTCCTGGTTGGCGCCGAGTCGTCCCCGTGCGATGGGCTCCATTCCCGCCTTCGCCCTCCGGGTGGATGCAAAGACGGCACGGTCGGGTAAAGTGTTCGATGTGCTACCGAGGTTCCTGCCATGGTTGATGTGGGCGTCATTCTCAAGCGATGCAAGGCTGCAGGCGAATCGCGCCGCCCTGTAAAGCACTCCGGGCAGGACACGTGGGTCGTCGGCGATGAGCACTACGGGTCGCTTCACCGCGGTGGCAAAGAAGAGTACGCCCATGGGCACCCGGCGCACGCATCAGTGCAGCGCATTTCCAGCTCCACAGCGACGCCACGATGAGTGACATCACCGCTCTTCTTCCCTCCTCTGGCGACCCGCAGGTTGCCAGTCGGGACGATTCTCCTGCAGCGATGAGCAATGTCGGCCTTGCCCAGAAATATCGCTCGGAGTTCCTCCTGCTGACCATCTTCTGGGCGTATGTCACGGTGACCAACATCATGTGGGGCATGAGCATGAAGGCGAGCCTCGCCTCCATTGGCATCACCAACGTGTTTGCGGACGTGAATCCGCGCCTTGTGCAGCATCTTCTTCTCTATCCGCCGTTCCTGGGCGCCATGTGGCTGTCCCGGCAGATCGCATGGCAGCCTCTGTGGCGTTCGATTCCGCTGCAACTGCTGTGCGGGCTGTTCTTCTCGGCGCTCGGCAATCCCGCAATGAATGTCGCACTGCCGCTGGTGGGAATGTATTCCTGGCATGAGTTCAACCTTCTGAATTCCTCGATCAACGAAAGAGTCCCGACGAGCCAATCATTCCTCTGGATCGCGTCGGTCTCGATGTTCATGGTCACCTACGTCTTCGGCCTGGTACTCGTGGTCGGCTTCGAGTATTACCGCCGCTATCGGGACTCCCAGTTACGTGCGCAGGCTTTGGAGCGATCGCTCGGCGCCGCGCACCTTGCCGTGCTGCGGATGCAACTCTCGCCCCATACCTTCTTCAACTTGCTGCACACGATCAGGGGGCAGGTGGCATGGGATCCGGAAGTCGCGCAATCAATGATCGTGCAACTCGGCGACCTGTTGCGCCGCGCCCTGCGGG